>NZ_JAGMUE010000584.1:0-675 GCF_019049165.1 Streptomyces sp. AC627_RSS907 | reverse complement strand
GCTCCAGCGCGGTGAGCGAGGTGAGCCCGCTCTCCAGGAAGTTGCTGTCGTCCTCGATGGTGGCCTCGGGCAGGATGCTCGCGAGCTGAGCGCGCACCGTCTCGCGCAACAGCGCCTCGCGCTCCTCAGGGGTCGCGGCGGCGAGGTCCTCGCGGAGCTTGGCGCCGTCGAGGTTGGCCTCGCTGTTTTCGGTGTCCATCACTTTCTCCCGTCTCGTTGGGGCTTCGGGACGCGGCCGTCGGCGGCGCCGACGGCGGTGAGCGTCCCGGAGAACTCGTGGCCGGCGGCGGGCCGCCGTAGGCCGCGCGCACCCGGACAGCGGCGGTCCGCGTCCCCTCGCGCGGACCGGGCCCGGGCCGGCATGGCGTACGTGGTCACGACGGTCCCGTCGCGGGCACGGCGGGCGGCGCTGCCCGTTCGGTGGGCCGGAACTCCGGGAGGTCGGCGAAGAGGCGCCGTACGCCCAGCTCCGTCGCGTGGTCGGCCACCCAGGCCCAGTCGATGTCCGCGACCACCGCGGCCGGTGCCTGGGCCGCGACCGCGTCGCGCAGGGCCTGGACCACCGCCTGCCCGGGCAGCGCCGCCATCCCGTTGCCCCGCAACTGCTTGGCGGCGCCGACGACCGCGTCCGGCTCGCCGACGGGGCCCAGGGCAACCGTCACGGCGGGCACACCG
>NZ_JAGMUE010000583.1:0-584 GCF_019049165.1 Streptomyces sp. AC627_RSS907 | reverse complement strand
GAGTTGGATGGCTCGTTGTGCCTCCGCTTCCGCTTGGCGGAAGCGGCTGGCCATCCAGTGTGTGTGGGTCATCATCATCCGGGCGCGGCCCTCGGCGCGGGCGTCCCCGGCCTCACGGGCCGCCTCGCCTACCACGATGGTGGCGGCCTCGTACTGCCGTGAGTTGGCGCCGGACTCGCCCAGGTCCTTGGCGGCGATGAGGAGATCCGCCGCGCGACGCAGGGTGCCGCCCGAGGCGAACTGCTGGATGGCAGCCAGCAGGCAGCCTGCCTCGGTGAACAGCCAGTCGATCGCCGCTGTCCGGTCGGGGAACGTCAGCCCTGGGTGGTGCGTCTCCTCCAGGTGCTCGATCATCCGGTCACCCGGTCGCGCGTGCGCGAACACTCGAACCGAGCTGGCGAGGTAGAAGTCGAGCAACCGGGAGAGCGCCGCGTCCCGCTCGGACGGCGGCAGTTCGTCACGCTCGGCACACGCTCGCGCGTAGAGTCGAACGAGGTCGTGGAAGCGATAGCGCCCCGGAGCCGCCGACTCCAGGAGGCTGGTATCCACGATGCTCTCCAGCAGCGTCTCGGCCGTGTAGACGT
>NZ_JAGMUE010000582.1:0-703 GCF_019049165.1 Streptomyces sp. AC627_RSS907 | reverse complement strand
CGACGGCACCGGGCCGCGCGCCACGACCACCGGCGCGCCCCGCACGCTGGAGGCCCCCGGCACCTCCTTCGGCCACTGGGCCAGGGAACTGCGCGCCGGCGCGGGCCGGCACGAGGACGAGCGCGCGCACTGGGAGGCGACCCTGGCCGGCGCCGAACCCCCGCTGGGCACGAGGCCCCTGGACCCGGCGACCGACACCGCCGCCGGTTGCCGCACGCTGCGCACCGTCCTCGCGCCCGAGCTGGCCGGCCCGCTGCTCGGCGAGGTGCCCGCCGCCTTCCACGCCACCCCCGAGGACGTGCTGCTCGCCGCCCTCGCCCTGGCCGTGGTCGCGGAGCGGGAGGCCACGGACGGCGATGACACCGACTCCCTCCTCATCGACCTGGAGTCGCACGGCCGCCACGAGGAACTGGTCGAGGGCGCCGAACTCTCCCGCACGGTCGGCTGGTTCACCACCCAGTACCCGGTCCGCGTCGCCCCCGGCGGGACCGGAACCGCCGCCGCGGTCAAGCGGGTGAAGGAACAACTGCGCGCGGTGCCGCGCCAGGGCACCGGCTACGGGCTGCTGTACGCGCAGGCCCCCAGCGGCGCCCAGGTCGCCTTCAACTACCTGGGCCGCTTCGACGGCGCCGCGCCCGGCGGCGACCCGGTCGCCGGAAGCTGGACGCCGGCCCCCGAGTCCGACGCCGTCACCGCCCCCACC
>NZ_JAGMUE010000581.1:0-749 GCF_019049165.1 Streptomyces sp. AC627_RSS907 | reverse complement strand
CCTCACCATTGATACGGAACTCGAAGGAATGCCCCCGCACCGGCGGATCCTCATACCCCAACTCCTCGCCATCGGCGATCCGGAACATCTCGCGGACCAGGTCGAGGCCGGTGACCTCCTCGGTCACCGGGTGCTCCACCTGGAGGCGGGTGTTGACCTCGAGGAAGGAGATCGTGCCGTCCTGACCGACCAGGAACTCACACGTGCCCGCGCCCACGTACCCGGCCTCACGCAAGATCGCCTTCGACGCCCGGTACAACTCCGCGTTCTGCTCCTCGCTCAGGAAGGGTGCGGGGGCTTCCTCGACGAGCTTTTGGTGTCGGCGCTGGAGGGAGCAGTCGCGGGTGGAGACCACGACCACGTTGCCGTGCTGGTCGGCCAGGCACTGGGTCTCCACATGCCGTGGGCGATCCAGGTACCGCTCCACGAAGCACTCACCGCGCCCGAAGGCGGCCACCGCCTCCCGCACGGCCGAGTCGTACAACTCAGCGACCTCGTCCAGGGAGCGGGCGACCTTCAAGCCGCGTCCGCCGCCACCGAAGGCCGCCTTGATCGCGATCGGCAGGCCGTGTTCGCGGGCGAAGGCCACGACCTCCTCCGCGCCGGAGACCGGGTCGGGAGTACCGGCGACCAGGGGCGCGCCGGCGCGTTGGGCGATGTGGCGGGCCGCGACCTTGTCACCCAGGTCCCGGATGGCCTGCGGGGGCGGGCCGATCCACGTCAGTCCCGCGTCCAGCACGGCCTGGGCG
>NZ_JAGMUE010000580.1:0-1011 GCF_019049165.1 Streptomyces sp. AC627_RSS907 | reverse complement strand
GATCAAGGTCGCTCGTGCTCGCGCCGCCGTGGCGGATGCGCGTCGGAACTTCGCACACCAGTGGTCTCACAAGCTAACGAGCGAGAACCAAGCCGTTTTCACAGAGACCCTGAACGTGCGCGGCCTGGCACGCACACGACTGGCAAAGAGCGTGCACGACGCGGGCTGGGCACAGTTCGTGCTGTTTCTGGAGTACAAGGCGAGCCGGCGCGGACGCACCTTCACCAAGGTTGACCGGGCGTTCCCATCCTCCCAGGTGTGTTCCGCCTGTGGACACCGGGACGGCCCCAAGCTACTCAACATCCGCACCTGGACTTGTTCCGAGCCGGCATGCCTTACCGTCCACGACCGGGACTGGAACGCCGGACGGAACATCCTCCACGAGGGCCGCCGCATACTCGCGGCGCAGACAGAACCACCCACCCCCGGACCGGGGGCCTCAAGCCGGTAACGGCGCGAGTTAACGCCTGTGGAGCGCACGTAAGACCAGGGTTTCCCTGGCTGCGCGCACAGCCCCCACCAACGTGGGGAAGAGACAGGAACCCATCCGAAGCCAGTAGTCCTAAACAAACGGGGCCACGGCAGGCGGGAAATTCCCGTGCTTTAGCGCGGGGGTACGGAGGTCAATCGTGCTCGTTCATGCCCGTGGTCCCTCCTCGATGGTCAGCGTCTGGACGACGTCCATGACGTACTCCGGTGTCAGGTGGACCGAGAAAGGACGCACCTCGTAGAACTTCATCGCCTTGCCGTCCTCGGACAGCTCCAACTGGGAGACCACCAGGCCGGCGGCCTCCAGCTTCTTCAGGTGGACCTGGAGCAGCGCGCGGCTGATGTCCAGCTCGCGCGCCAGTTGGCTCACGTAGTTCCGCCCGCCCGCGAGCGCCGCGACGACCCGCAGGCGGTGCGGGTTGGACAGGGTGGACAGCACCTGCACCAGGTCGTCGCCGGTCGGCGTGGGGTCTCTCATGTCAACGTCCAGCACATGCAAATAAACATTAGCAGGTGCCCATG
>NZ_JAGMUE010000579.1:0-795 GCF_019049165.1 Streptomyces sp. AC627_RSS907 | reverse complement strand
GTGCGCTGGACGTCCGGACAGGCTGTGAGCGGGTGCCGGTGCCCGGGGCGCGTCGCCAACGGCTGCTGGCAGCAATGCTGTTGGCGCCCAACGCGGTGGTGTCGCTGTCCAGGCTCATCGAGATGACCTGGGATGACGAGCCGCCCCCCACCGCCACCAAGCAACTGCGGAACTCCGTCTCGGCGCTGCGGGAATGCCTGGGCGACACCGACCGGCGGCTCATCCTCACCGAGGAGCCCGGCTACCGCATCCGCCTCGACGCCGCCCGGCTCGACTCGCTCCGCTTCGCCGCCGGGGTGGCCGAGGGCCGCCGCCACGCCGCCGGGGGGAGACTCGAGCGGGCGGTCCAACTGATCCGGCCGGCGCTGGGCCTGTGGCGTGGGCCCGCACTCGACGGGCTGGGCACGGCGGTCTTGGCCAGATCCGCCGCGCGCCTGGACGAGCAGCGGCTCAGCGCGCTGGAGCAGTACGCCAGGTGGCGGCTCGAACTCGGCGAGCACCACGAGGTCGTGGACGATCTGGCGGACCTCGTGCACGACCATCCCCTGCACGAGGGCCTCCACGTCCAACTGATGGCGGCGCTGGACCACTGTGGCCGACGAGCTGACGCGCTGGGTGTCTTCCACCGCCTCAGAACCCGCCTCGCCGAGGAACTGGGGGTCGGCCCCGGCCCCTGCACCCAGCGGCTGCACGAGCGGATCCTGCGCGGTGAACCCGGGGCCCGCCGGGTCGACCGGATGCCGCGGGACGATCGCGGCGGGGCGGTCGGCACGCTACCCGCCCCGGGGCCACCCC
>NZ_JAGMUE010000578.1:0-624 GCF_019049165.1 Streptomyces sp. AC627_RSS907 | reverse complement strand
CGTCGCGGTGCAGCACCTCGTCCGGGATGTCGAAGCCCTGCCGGGCGAGGTAGCGCACCACCTCGTCGTACAGGCTCGGCTCGGCCAGCGCCTTCTCCAGCTCGGCGTACTCGCGCGGCGCGCCACGGTGCGGGACCAGCATCGAGGCGGCCTTGTCGCCGAGCAGGAACTCCAGCCGGCGGAACATCGCCGACTGGAAGCCGGAGCCCTCGCCGAGCGCGCTGCGGTAGGCATTGAACTCGCCCGGCGTCATGTGCGCGAGCGGCTTCCAGGAGGCGTTCAGCGACTCCAGCTCGTACGTGGAGCGCTTGAGGGCGGCCAGCGCGGTGGGCACGTCGTCCCGGCGCAGCGCGTCGGCCGCGGTCTGCCACTCGTGCGTGATGACGGTGAACCACAGCTCCATCACCTGGCTCGTGACCAGGAAGACCATCTCGCCCGGGTCGTCGGAGAGCGGGTGCTGGAGGTGGGTGAGCACGGACGCCTTGACGTAGTCGTCGTACGGCGTGGTGCCCTGGAAATCGAGGTTGGGAGTCTCGGGTTCGGTCTCGTTCGTACCGGAACGTCCAGTGTGCTGGGACATGGCGTCTCCTCAGTCCTGCTTCCGGGTAGCGGTCCGCCCCTTCC
>NZ_JAGMUE010000577.1:0-732 GCF_019049165.1 Streptomyces sp. AC627_RSS907 | reverse complement strand
ACGCGGTGCAGACCCTGCGGGACGCGTTGCCCACGACGCTGAAGGGCACCGACCTCACGGCGGGCGTGACGGGTTCGGCCGCCCAGTCCCTGGACGAGCGCGAGTCCTCCGAGCGGGCGGGCACGCTGGTGGCCGTCGGCACCGTCGTGATCATCATCGTGCTGCTGGTGGCCATCTTCCGCAGCCCGATCATCGCGCTGCTGCCCGTGGTGCTCATCGGCCTCATCTCACCGATGGCCACCGGCCTGATCGCCAGCGCCAACGACGTCTTCGACATGAAGGCGGACCGCTCCATCCAGGAGTTGCTGACGGTCGTGCTGTTCGGCGTCGGCACCGACTACATCCTGTTCCTGCTCTTCCGCTACCGCGAGGCGCTGCGCGCCGGCGAGGACGCCAAGGGCGGCATGGTGCACGCCGTGGAGCGGGTCGGCGAGGCCATCGCCTCGGCCGCCGGTGCCGTCATCGTCGCGTTCGCCGCGCTCGCCCTGTCCACCCTCGGGATGCTCAAGTCGATGGGCCCGGCGCTGGCCATCGCCGTCTTCGTCACGCTGCTCGCGGGGCTGACCCTGGTGCCCGCCGTGGTGTCGCTGCTGGGCACCCGCGTCTTCTGGCCCTCGCGCTCCTGGCGGGCCGAGCCGTCCGGCACCGGCTTCGCCCGCTTCGGGGCGGCGCTCGCCCGCCGGCCGGCCGTGTGGGCCGTGGCGTCCGCCGTGTTCATGGGGGCGCTGGCTG
>NZ_JAGMUE010000576.1:0-913 GCF_019049165.1 Streptomyces sp. AC627_RSS907 | reverse complement strand
GTGTGGGTCGTCGGAGAGGACGACGAGGTCGGCGTGGTTGCCGGGGGTGAGGCTGCCCAGCGCGTGTTCCCAGTGGCAGGCGCGGGCCGCGTCGATCGTGTAGGCGCGCAGGGCCTCGTCGACCGAGAGGCCCTCGTCCGGGCCGATCACCCGGCCCGAGTGGGACCGGCGCTCGACCATGAACTGGATGGCCCGCAGCGGGGCGCCCACGGTCACGGGGCGGTCGGAGCTGCCGGCGAGGGGGATGCCGTGCGTCCGGAAGGCACGGCCACGGTAGAGCCAGTCGGCCCGGTCGGCGCCCATGAGCTGTGCGTAGTCGTCGCCGAAGCTCCACAGGAAGGCGGGTTGGACGACCACGGTCGCCCCGCTGCGGGCCAGGCGCGGGAGTTGGTCGGGCCGCACGAGGCCGGCGTGCTCGACGCGGTGCCGGGCCCCCGGGCGCGGCCTGAGCCGCTGGGCCTCGGCCAGTGCGGACAGGGCCACGTCCACGGCACGGTCGCCGATGGCGTGGATCGCGAGCTGCCAGTCGGCCAGGTGCCCGGCCACGATGGTCGCCGTCAGTTCGGCCGGGTCGGCGAAGAGCGCGCCGCCGTGGTCGAGCCCGACGTACGGCTCCGTCAGCGCGGCCGTGCGCGGCATCATCCCGCCGTCGGTGAAGACCTTGAGCGCGCCGATGGCCAGCCGGTCGTCGCCGAGCCCGGTGCGCAGGCCCAGGTCGATGCCGTGGCGCAGCCCGTCGTCGGGATGGGCGGCCACCTCGCGTAGCAGGTCGGCGGCGACCATCAGCCGCATGCGCAGCGGCAGCCGGCCGGCGTCGCGGGCACGCTGGTAGGCGGCGAGTTCGATGGCGCTGTGCGCGATCAGGCCGCCGCCGATGCCGGCCTCGGCGGCGGCGGTGATGCCCTCGGCCAGA
>NZ_JAGMUE010000061.1:0-6382 GCF_019049165.1 Streptomyces sp. AC627_RSS907 | reverse complement strand
GCCGGGGGTGGACTCCGGGGTGTTCTCCGGGGCGGTTCGGGGGGCTGTTCCGGGGGCTGCTCCGGGGGCTGCTCCGGGGGCGATTCGGGGGCCTGTTCCGGGGTCGATCCGGGGGGGTGTTCCGGGGTCGATCCGGGGACCTGTTCGGGTGAGGAGTACCGCCCTGTGGGGCAGTGCGGCCCGGAGGGTGGCCGACCGGGCGACGTCGGTGAGGGAGGCCCCCTGGTGTGACCTCGCGTGCCCGGTCCGCGGATACCCGGTCCGCTGGTGCCTGGTGCGCAGATACGCGCCGAGCCGTGCGGCCTGTCGGCGTACCGCGTCGGCGTCCGGTCCGGTGACCACCAGCGGCACGACCGACGGTGTGACCCGCCCGGCCGCCGGGGCGGAGCCGGGTGCGTCCGCCGGGGTGGCCGGGGGTTCCTCCAGGATGACATGGGCGTTGGTACCGCTGATCCCGAACGAGGAGACACCGGCCCGGCGCGGACGGTCCCCCGCCGGCCAGGGCCGGGCGTCGGTGAGCAGCTCGACCCGGCCCGCCGCCCAGTCGACCTGCGGGGTCGGCTCGTCGACATGCAGGGTGCGGGGCAGCAGCCCGTACCGCATCGCCTGCACCATCTTGATGATCCCCGCCGCGCCCGCGGCCGCCTGCGTGTGCCCGAGGTTGGACTTGACCGACCCGAGCCACAACGGGCGTTCACGGGACTGTCCATAGGTGGCCAGCAGGGCCTGCGCCTCGATCGGGTCACCGAGGGTCGTCCCCGTACCGTGCGCCTCGACCACGTCCACGTCCTGCGGGGTGAGACCGGCGGCGGTCAACGCGTCCCGGATGACCCGCTGTTGGGCGGGCCCGTTGGGTGCGGTCAGCCCACTGGAGGCACCGTCCTGGTTCACCGCCGTACCCCGGACCACCGCCAGGACGCGGTGTCCGAGCCGGCGCGCGTCGGAGAGCCGCTCGACCAGCAGCATCCCCGCGCCCTCGCCCCAGCCGGTGCCGTCGGCCGCCGCCGCGAACGACTTGCACCGGCCGTCGGCGGCCAGACCGCGCTGCCGCGAGAACCCGATGAAGGTGTCCGGGGTCGCCATCACCGCGGCCCCGCCGGCGAGCGCCAGGTCGCACTCGCCCGACCGCAGCGCCTGCGCGGCGAGGTGCAGCGCGACCAGCGACGACGAACACGCCGTGTCGACGGTGACGGCCGGGCCCTCCAGACCGAGCGTGTAGGCGATCCGCCCGGAGGCGACACTCCCGGAGTTGCCGGTGCCGAGGTACGCCTCGACCTCGTCCGGTACGTCGAGGAGGCGGGCCGCGTAGTCGTGGTACATCAGCCCGACGTAGACGCCGGTGCGGGAGCCGCGCAGACCGAGCGCGTCCACTCCGGCGTGTTCCAGCGCCTCCCACGCCGTCTCCAGCAGCAGGCGCTGCTGCGGGTCCATCGCGAGGGCTTCCCGTGGCGAGATGCCGAAGACGTCCGGGTCGAAGTCGGCGGCGTCGTAGAGGAAGCCGCCTTCCCGGGCGTACGACGTTCCCGGGTGGTCGGGGTCCGGGTGGTACAGCCCGTCCACGTCCCAGCCCCGGTCGGTGGGGAAGAGGCCGATGCCGTCCCGGCCGTCGGCCACCAGGTCCCACAACTCGTCGGGGCTGCTCACACCGCCGGGATAGCGGCAGGCCATGCCCACGACGGCGATCGGCTCCCGCGACCCGGACTCGGCCTCCGCCAGCCGCTTGCGGGTCTGGTGGAGGTCCGCGGTCACCCGCTTCAGGTAGTCCCGAAGCTTCTGCTCAGTCGACACCAGCGCGTCACCTCACTCCGGTGGTCACCGGGATCGCGGGGTGGGGCGGCGCCGCGGACCGGCGGCACCGCACCCGACGGTAGAAGCACCTGGTGGGCCCCAGAACCCCTAGGGCTCCCTTACTGATCGGCAAGGCGATGGGCCGATCACTGGATCAGCTGATCGACCGGTCGACCGATCGGCCGGGTCGACCGACCAGCCGACCCGGCCGATCGGCTACAGGCCCAGGTCGTTGTCGATGAAGGCGAACATCTCCTCGTCGCTGGCGTCTTCCAGCCGGTCGGCGACCCCGTCGGCCGCCTCGGACGGCTGCCAGCCGGCGAGGAGTTTCCGGAGCCGGTCGGCGATCTGGTCGCGGACCGCGGGATCGAGGCCGTCGGCGGTCAGGGCCGCCTCGAACCGGTCGAGTTCGGCCAGCGTGGGCAGCGCCGGCAGCGTCGGGGCGGGCGGGGCCAGTTGCTCGCGGAGGTGTCCGGCCAGATCGGCGGGGGTCGGGTAGTCGAAGATGACCGTGGCCGGCAGACGCAGGCCGGTCACCGAGGTGAGGCCGTTGCGCAGCTCGACCGCCAGCAGCGAGTCGAAGCCCTGGTCGAGGAAGCCCCGGGTGGGCTCCATCGCGTGGTCCGCCGCGTGGCCCAGTACGGACGCCATGTGGCTGTGCACCAGGTCCAGGAGCAGTTCGTGCTGGTCCTCGAGCGACAGCCCCGCCAGTCGCCGACCGACCGGTGCCGCCGCTGGTGCGGTGGCGGTCCTCGCCGTGGGCTGCCCGGTGGGCCGCCGGACCAGGCCGCGCAGCAACGCCGGCACGTCCCCGGACGCCCGTACGGCCGCCAGGTCGAGCCGGATCGGCACGACCGGCACCGCCGGTGCGGTCACGGCCGCGTCGAACGCCGCGATGCCCGACTCGACGTCGAAGGGCAGCACTCCGGCGCCGGCCATCCGCTGCCTGTCGGTCTCGTCCAGGTCGCCGGCCATGCCGCCGTCGGCCCACGGCCCCCAGGCCAGTGCCTGACCCGGCAGGCCGCGTGACCTGCGGTGTTGCGCGAGGGCGTCGAGGAACGCGTTGGCCGCGGCGTAGTTCGCCTGGCCGGGTGTTCCGAAGAGCGCCGACGCGGAGGAGAACAGGACGAACGCCGACAGGTCGAGGTCGCGGGTGAGTTCATGCAGGTGCAGCGCGCCGTCCACCTTGGGCCGCAGCACGCGCTCCAGCCGGTCGGGCGTCATCCGCTCGACGATGCCGTCGGCGAGGACCCCGGCGGTGTGCACAACCGCCGTCAACGGGTGCTCGTCCGGTATGCCGGCCAGTACCGAGGCCAGCGCGTCCCGGTCGGCGACGTCCGCAGCGGCGAGCGTGACCTCGGCCCCTTCCGCCCGGAGCTCCTCGGCGAGCGCCTCCCCGCCGCCGGTACGGCTGACCAGGAGGAGCCGGCCGACACCGTGGGCGGCGACGAGGTGCCGCGCGACCCGGCCGGCGAGGGCACCGGAGCCGCCGGTGATCAGGACGGTGCCGGTGCCGAACGTCGCGGTGGTCGAGCCGTTCTCCGCGACCGCTGCCCGGTCGGCGCTGGTGGTGGTGCGGGCCAGCCGGGGCGCGAGCAGAGCGCCGGCGCGGATCGCCACCTGCGGTTCGTCGCAGGCGAGCGCCGCCGGCAACGCCCGCCAGGACGCGGCGTCCTCATCGACGTCGACCAGCAGGAACCGGCCGGGATTCTCCTGCTGCGCCGAGCGGAGCAGGCCTCGGACCGCCGCTCCGGCGAGGTCGACGCCGCCGTCGCCGGGCAGGACGGCGTTCTTGGTCAGTACCACCAGCCGGGAGTCCCCGGTCGCCGCCTGCCGCACGATCTCCAGTACTCGGCGAGCCTCGTCGTGCGTGGCCCGGACGACGTCCTCGGTGGTGTCCTCGGCCGCGGCACCGCCGGTGGCCAGGAACATGACCGGAGCGTCGAGGGTGGCCCGCGCGGGCACACCGGGCAGCTCCGGCAGCGGCTGCTCGCCGAGCACCGCCCAGTCGGCCGTTCCCGCGGGCACCGTCGACGGTTCCGGCACGCGGTCCCACTCGACCGCGAACAGGTCGGTCGCGCCGGGGCGGGCGGACGGCACCGGCCGCATCACCAGAGACCCGACCGTGAGCACGGGCTGCCCGGCCGTGGTGAACGCCGCGAGCCGGATCGCGTCGCCGCCGACCGGACTGAGCCGGACCCGCAGCCGGTCCGCGCCGGTCGCGTGCAGGGTCACATCCGACCAGCTGAACGGCAGCCGGGCCGCGGCGGCACCGCCTCCGTGCGCGTTTCGGTCACCGTGCAGGTCCCCGTCCTCGTCTCGGTCTCCGTCCTCGTCTCGGTCTCCGGTCAGGCTCAGGGCGTGCAACGCCGCGTCGATCAGCACCGGGTGCGCCCCGAACTTCTCCGCCGCACGCTGCTGTTCATCGTCCAGGACCACTTCGGCGAACAGGTCGTCGCCCTGCCGCCAGACCGTCCGCAGTGCCTGGAACGCCGGCCCGTACTCCAGACCGATGTCCCGCAGACCGGAGTAGAGGTCGTCGAGCGGGACCGGTACGGCGTCGACGGGCGGCCAGGTGTCCGCGGCGGACTCCGCCGCCGCGCCGACCGGGACGAGGGAGCCTGTGGCGTGATGCTGCCGACTGTCGCCCTGCTCGTCGCGGGAGTGGATGCGCAGGGCCCGACGGCCCCGCTCGTCCGGACTGTCCACCGTCACCTGGATCTGAACGGCACCCTGGTCCGGGACGACGAGCGGCGCGTGCAGTGTCAGCTCCTCGACGGTGTCGCAGCCGACCTGGTGGCCCGCCTGGACGGCGAGTTCGAGCAGCGCGGTCCCCGGCAGCACCGCCGCTCCCCCGACCACGTGGTCGGCGAGCCACGGCTGCGCACGCAGGGCGAGCCGGCCGGTGAGTACCGCGCCGTCCCCGTCCACCAACGGCACGACCGCGCCGAGCAACGGGTGGTCAGCGGCATCGAGCCCGGCCGCGCGCAGATCGCCGACACCCCCGGCCGACGCGATCCAGTAACGCTGCCGCTGGAACGGGTACGTCGGGAGGACACCCGGCCGGACACCCCGGTACAGCGTCCCCCAGTCCACCGGTACGCCGTTCACATGCAAGGTGGCCAGCGCCGTGAGCGCGGTGGTGACCTCGTCGCGGTCACGGCGCAGCAGCGGAACGGCAACCGTCTCCGGCTGCTGTACGAGGGCGGTCAGTACCGCGTCCGGGCCCAGTTCCACGAACCGGGTGACGTCGTCGAGCGCGTTGATCGCGTCGGTGAACCGGACCGGCTGCCGGACCTGCTCCACCCAGTACTCCGGATCAGACCACTGCCCCGGCTCCACCATCCGCCCGGTCACCGTCGACACGGCCGGCATGGAGGGCTCGCTGAAGGACAGCCCGCGCACCACCGCACGGAACTCCGCCAGCATCGGCTCCATCAACCGCGAGTGGAAGGCATGACTGGTCCGCAGACGTGACGTCTTCCAACCATGCTCGGCGATCCGGTCGATGTCGGCCTCAAGCCCGGCCACGACCACCGAACCCGGCCCGTTGACCACGGCGATATCGACGTCGGGGAACTCCGCGAGCACATCGGCTTCGGAAGCCATGACCGCGAGCATCGCACCGCCAGACGGCAACGCCTGCATCAGTCGGCCCCGAGCGGTGACCAGCGTGGCGGCATCCTCCAGCGACAACACCCCCGCCGCATACGCCGCCGCGATCTCACCGACCGAGTGGCCGAGCAGGACATCGGCCCGCACACCCCAGTGCGACAACAGGGCGTGCAGGGCCACCTCGACCGCGAACAACGCGGGCTGTGCGTACCCGGTCCGGTGGATCAGTTCCTCGTCGCTCCACACGGCTGACAGGGGACGGTCCAGATGCGGGTCGACGTGGGCACAGACGACGTCGAAGGCGTCCGCGAACACCGGGAACGCCTCGTACAGGCCCCGGCCCATCCCGATCCGCTGCGCGCCCTGCCCTGTGGACAGGAACGCCAGCCGGCCCGGGCGTGCGACACCGGTCAGGCCACCGGTGCCGGACGCGATCGCGTGCAAGCCGCCGACCAGTGCCTCCCGGTCGGCCGCGAGGACGACGGCCCGGTGGGCCAGTGCCGGACGCAGTGCCGCCGCCGCGGCGAGTGCGTGGAGGTCCTGGTCGGCCGCGTCCCGCAGCCTTTGTGCCTGGGCCCGCAGCGCCGCCTCGGTGTGCCCGGCGAGCGGCACGGCTGTGACCGGGGGCACCGCGACGTCCGCCGAGTCTCGCGGGGCCGGGGGTTCTTCGAGGATGACGTGGGCGTTGGTGCCGCTGACACCGAACGCCGAGACACCCGCCCGACGCGGCCGGTCCTCAGCAGCTTCCCACGGCCGGGCCTCGGTGAGCAGTTCCACCGCTCCCGACGCCCACTCCACATGCGGAGACGGCTCATCCGCATGCAACGTCGCCGGCAGCACACCATGCCGCATCGCCAGCACCATCTTCGCGACACCAGCCACACCCGCAGCCGCCTGCGTATGACCGATGTTCGACTTCACCGAACCCAGCCACAACGGCCGCTCCCGGTCTTGGCCGTACGTCGCCAGCAACGCCTGC
>NZ_JAGMUE010000575.1:0-767 GCF_019049165.1 Streptomyces sp. AC627_RSS907 | reverse complement strand
GGCGAGAGCGACCGCGCTACAGGCGTTGCTGCGCGAGCAGGCCCCGCGCATCGAGGCGGATCGCCGGGTGACTGACGAGGTCATCGACGCGTTGACCGAGGCCGGACTGTTCAAGCTGACCGTCCCCCGCCGTTTCGGCGGTTACGAGACCGACATCCGCACCGTACTGGATGTCTCGGCCGCGATAGCGGAGGGTGACGGCTCCACCGGATGGGTGGTGACCCTGGTCAGCACCTGCAACTGGCTGGCCGGGCTCTTCTCGCCCCAGGCTCAGGACGACGTCTTCGGCGCCGACCCCGACGCCCGGGTGACCGGGGTGTTCAGCCCCACCTCCAGCAGCCGCAAGGTGGCGGGGGGTTGGCGACTGACCGGGCGTTGGTACTACAACTCGGGCTCCTGGCACTCCACCTGGGCCGTCCTGGGCATGCCGCTGACCAACGAGAGCGGGGAGGTGGTCGACCAGGCCATGGTGCTGGTGCCGCGCGCGGAACTGACGATGGAGGACGTCTGGTTCACCGCGGGCATGCGGGGCAGCGGGAGCAACTGCCTGATCGCCGAGGACGTGTTCGTTCCCGAGCACCGGGTGGCGTCCGTACCCGGCGCACTCGGCGGCGAGGACCTCGGCGGGCGGGGCGAGACGGGGCTGTTCCGCTCGTCGTTCGCGCCCTTCGTGGTCGCCGTCATCGGCGGCGTGCAGCTGGGGCTCGGTCGAGCCGCGTTGAAGCTGGTGGCCGACAAGGCCAGGACCAAGCCCGTCTCGTTCACCT
>NZ_JAGMUE010000574.1:0-835 GCF_019049165.1 Streptomyces sp. AC627_RSS907 | reverse complement strand
CAACGTGTACGTGGGGCAGCAGTGCAATCTGCGGGGCTGCGTCATCGGTAAGAACACCGACATCATGCGGGCCGCCCGCATAGAGGACGGGGCGGTGATCGGTGACGAGTGCCTGATCGGTGAGGAATCGATTGTCCAGGGCAACGTACGCGTCTACCCGTTCAAGACGATCGAGGCCGGCGCGTTCGTCAACACCTCGGTGATCTGGGAATCCCGCGGGCAGGCGCACCTGTTCGGTGCGCGCGGCGTCTCCGGAATTCTCAACGTGGAGATCACCCCGGAGCTGGCCGTGCGGCTGGCGGGGGCGTACGCGACGACGCTCAAGAAGGGCTCCACCGTCACCACCGCGCGTGACCACTCCCGGGGCGCGCGGGCCCTCAAGCGCGCGGTCATCTCCGCGCTCCAGGCCAGCGCCATCGACGTACGCGACCTGGAGAACGTGCCGCTTCCCGTGGCGCGCCAACAGACCGCCCGCGGCAGTGCCGGCGGGATCATGATCCGTACGACGCCGGGCGTGCCCGACTCGGTGGACATCATGTTCATCGACGAGCGGGGCGCGGACCTGTCGCAGGCCGCCCAGCGGAAGCTGGACCGGGTGTACGCCCGCCAGGAATACCGCCGCGCCTTCCCCGGCGAGATCGGTGACCTGCGCTTCCCCGCGAGCGTCTTCGACTCGTACACCGGATCGCTGCTGCGCGCGGTGGACACCACCGGTGTGGCCGAGGCCGGTCTGAAGGTCGTCGTCGACGCGTCCAACGGCAGCGCCGGGCTGGTCCTGCCCAGCCTCCTGGGCAAGCTCGGGGTGGACGCGCTCACCATCAACCCCGGCCTCGGC
>NZ_JAGMUE010000573.1:0-563 GCF_019049165.1 Streptomyces sp. AC627_RSS907 | reverse complement strand
TTGGGCGGGGACGAGTTCGCCGCCGCCCTGACCATGCCCCACGCCACCGACCTGCCCGGCGCGCTGGGCACGTTGCACGAGAACCTGTGCGCCGCGGTGCCTTTCGAGGGCCGCACCGTGGTGCTGGGGGCGTCGGTGGGCGCGGTGTGGTCGCCGCACTGGCCACTGGCCGATCGCTCCCGGCTGCTGCGCGGGGCCGATGAGGCGATGTACGCGGTCAAGCGCACGGGGGGCGGGTGGCGTATCGCCCACAGCGATCACACCGCCGTCGCCAGCGTCAACGGCCGCCGCCGGGGCCGCCCCGGCACCCACCCGATGGGGGACGCCAGGTGAACGCAGCGACGGTTAAGGAACTGGCCACGCCGCTGTGCGCGCTGCGCCTGCTGGCCACCGACTTCACACACCTGCCCGCCCCGAACATCGGGGTTTCCACGATCTTTCCGGGTCGCTTGGAGCTGTCCTTCCACGGTGATGCCGAGGACCTGGGTGGGTTCGCCGCGTTTGAGACCTGGCGTCAGGCGCTGGGTGTCGAGCCGGATGCCGTGGAGTTTTCGGTGCAGACC
>NZ_JAGMUE010000572.1:0-755 GCF_019049165.1 Streptomyces sp. AC627_RSS907 | reverse complement strand
GGGTGTAGCCCAGGGCCTTGGCGGCACCGGAGAAGGAGCGGTGGTCGAGCACCGCGACGAAGGTGCGCAGCAGATGCGTGTCCATGCGCATCAGGATCACTTATGCACCGTGCAGGAATCATCGTTAGACGCGATACGCGCTGGTCAGCAGGATAGTGAGCATGACTTCCACAGCCACAGCCACAGCCACAGCACGCGTCGCTCTGGTCGCCGACCGCTCCGACGCCGTTCGCTCCCACGCCCGCGTCCCCGGCCTCCTTGAGGCCCTGCGCGTGAGGGACGGATGGGACCTGGACGCCTACTGGATCGCCACCCAGGACGCCGACGAGACGGTGGTGGACGGCTTCGACGCGGTCTGGGTCCTGCCGGGCAGCCCGTACCGCAGCGAGGCCGGCGTCCTGGCCGCGATCCGTGGGGCACGCGAGAAGGGCATCCCCTTCCTGGGGACCTGCGGCGGATTCCAGCACGCCCTCCTCGAGTTCGCGCGCGACGTCTGCGGCCTGGACCGCGCCGCCCACGCCGAGAACACCCCACAGGCCCCGGCGGAGGACGCCGTGATCGTCCCGCTGGCCTGCTCGCTCGTCGGCCACGAGGGCGTCGTCCGCCTCTCCCCCGGCTCCCGGGCCTCCGACCTCATCGGAGCCGACCGCGCCCGGGCGCGCTACCACTGCGACTACGCGCCCAACCCCGACTACCTGGACACCCTGCGCGCCCACGGCCTGGCCTTCACCGGCACCGACGAGGCGGGCGAGAGC
>NZ_JAGMUE010000571.1:0-800 GCF_019049165.1 Streptomyces sp. AC627_RSS907 | reverse complement strand
GAAGGGAGCCCCGGGCCGACCGCGAGTCCGCTTCCGCGCACGCCGGCGACCGCGGTCGCTGGCCGTCTCGCCCCCGTTGCGACCACCGATTTCGGACGATCCCCCGCGTCGCCCGAAATCGGCGGCCAAACCGGTGTTCGCCCTGTTCAGAAGGGGCGGACAACCGGAGACCCACTGAGTATATTGGCTTCGAGCCAGTCAACGCAGGAGTTACAGCATGTCCCCGCGCAGCGCATCGGTCAATGAGGAGTTGCGCCGACGCTCCCAACAGCGTCTGCTCCAGGCGACCGTCGATCTTGTCGATGAGTACGGCTACGAGGCCACGACGCTCGCGAGCATCGCCGATCGCGCGGGCGCCGCACGCGGCCTGGTGTCGTACTACTTTCCCGGGAAGCGCCAGCTCCTCCAGTCCGCCGTGCACCGCCTGATGCACACCGAACTGGCGGCGGCGCTGGCCCGCGAACCCGTGCCGACCGGCGACGACGCCGGGCGCGAGCTGCTGGCCCGGGCCATCGACGCGATCCTCGGCCTCGCCCGGGACCGGCCCCGGCTGATGCGTACGCACATGGCGGGCATCCTGCAGGCGGAGGGCTTCATCCAGTGCGCCGAGCAGCAACGGCTGGCCGAGCTGCTCCGGGAGACGGTGGTCGCGTACGGCAGCGACGACCCCGACACCGACTACCGGCTGCTGCGCGCCCTCCTGATGGGCGCCGTCGTGGCCGTCCTGCTGCCCGGTGCGCCGATGCCGACGGCGCGGCTGCGCGCGGAACTCTTCCACCGCTACGGCCTCGACTGGGAGC
>NZ_JAGMUE010000570.1:0-553 GCF_019049165.1 Streptomyces sp. AC627_RSS907 | reverse complement strand
CGTTGTCGTCGACCCAGCTCATGAGCTTGCGCAGCTCCTTGCCCGTGGTCTCCAGGAGGTGGTCCTGGTCGGCCTTCTTGTACTCGTTGTACTTCGGCAGACCCGCGTGGTACTCGGCCATCCAGTTCTTGGCGAAGGAGCCGTCCTGGATCTCGCCGAGCACCTTCTTCATCTCGGCCTTGGTGGCGTCGTTGACGATGCGCGGACCGGTGACGTAGTCGCCCCACTCGGCCGTCTCCGAGACCGACCAGCGCATCTTCTCCAGGCCGCCCTCGTACATCAGGTCCACGATGAGCTTCAGCTCGTGCAGGCACTCGAAGTAGGCGATCTCCGGCTGGTAGCCGGCCTCGACCAGGGTCTCGAAGCCCGCCTTGACCAGCGCGCTCGCGCCACCGCAGAGCACGGCCTGCTCGCCGAAGAGGTCCGTCTCGGTCTCCTCGGTGAAGGTCGTCTTGATGACGCCGGCCCGCGTGCCGCCGATGGCCTTGGCGTACGACAGGGCCAGGGCGAAGCCCTTGCCGGTGGCGTCCTGCTCGACGGCCGCGATGCACGG
>NZ_JAGMUE010000569.1:0-566 GCF_019049165.1 Streptomyces sp. AC627_RSS907 | reverse complement strand
CACCTGGGCATGGGCTTCGACGTGCAGGGCGGCGGGTCCGACCTGGCGTTCCCGCACCACGAGATGGGCGCCTCGCACGCCCAGGTGCTGACCGGCGAGCACCCCTTCGCCAAGGCGTACGTACACGCCGGCATGGTCGCCCTCAACGGCGCGAAGATGTCCAAGTCCAAGGGCAACCTGGTCTTCGTCTCGCAGCTCCGGCGCGACGGCGTGGACCCCGCCGCGATCCGGCTGGCGCTGCTCGCGCACCACTACCGCGCCGACTGGGAGTGGACGGACGGCGTGCTGACCGAGGCGCGGGAGCGGCTGGACCGCTGGCGCGCCGCCGTCTCCCGCCCGGACGGCCCGCCGGCCGACGACCTGGTCGACGAGGTGCGCGCTGCCCTGGCCAACGACCTCGACGCGCCGACCGCCCTCGCGGCGGTGGACCGTTGGGCCGAGCGCCAGGCCACCGCGGGCGGCACGGACGAGGGCGCGCCCGGCGTGGTGTCGCGCGCCGTGGACGCGCTCCTGGGCGTGGCGCTGTAGCGACTGCCGCCACGGCGACGTACGAGGAGGGTGGGTTG
>NZ_JAGMUE010000568.1:0-615 GCF_019049165.1 Streptomyces sp. AC627_RSS907 | reverse complement strand
GTGCGGTCCATGACGGTCTTCTACGCCGTACCGCTGCGTGGCACCAAGGAGGACTGGTTGGCGCGCGAGCTACGCCGCTGGGACGAGCACACCCGCTCGCAGAATCGTTACATCGAGGTGCCCGGCGAGCACTACACGATGCTCGGCCCGCGCCACGTCGCCACCTTCCAGGCCATCCTGCGCCGCGAACTCGACCACGCGCTCGGCGAGGGGAGCCCGTGAGACGGCCGCGCGCCCTCGCGCGCGCCCTGCGGCCCCGACCCGGGACCGTGGCCGGTCGCGCACGACAAATCGAACCAACCCGAGGAGAACCGGTGGAAGGCAAGAAGATCCTGGTCACAGGCGGTACCGGGCAGGTGGCGCGGCCGGTGGCCGAGGCGCTGGCCGAGCGCAACGAGGTGTGGTGCCTGGGCCGCTTCGGCACCCCGGGCGTGGCGCACGCCCTCGCCGAGCGCTCCATCACCACCCGGTACTGGGACATGAACGACACCTCGCCGGCGGCCCTCGACGGCCTGCCCACGGACTTCACCCACGTACTGCACAGCGCCGTGCGGCGCGGCGAGGACGGCGACTTCGACGCGGCCGTGGCCGCCAACGCCGTCTCCACGGGCCGCC
>NZ_JAGMUE010000567.1:0-571 GCF_019049165.1 Streptomyces sp. AC627_RSS907 | reverse complement strand
GACTCCTCCGACGCGAGCGGCTCCGCTTCGTCGCGCGGCGGCGTCTCCGCTGTGTCCCGAGGGCTGGCCTCCATCGCCGTACGCCCTCCCCACATTCGACATCACGGCACGATCGAAGCTCGATGATGGCACGATCGCAGCGGCCTCCAGGACGCACGGAGCGTCCCGATGCCATCACGTGATCAGGCTGTGACCGCTCGTTCGACCAACGTCAGCGCGTGCGCCTGGAGTTCCCCGCTGTGACCAGCGGCGCCGCTGAGCCAGTGAACTCGCGCATCTCGTCGAAACCACGAATCCTGGCGGCGCGCGAAGCGCTTGGTGGCTCGTACGGTCTCGACGCGTGCCTCCGCTTCGTCGCACTCCCCCGCCAGCACCGCGAGCACCTGCTGGTAGCCCAGGGCGCGGGAGGCCGTGCGCCCCTCGCGTAGCCCCGTGCGCTCCAGTCGCTCCACCTCGTCCACCAGGCCGGCCTCCCACATCCGGTCCACCCGGCGGGCGATCCGCTCGTCCAGCTCGGGGCGGGCGACGTCCACGCCGATCTGCACCGTGTCGTAGACGGCGCTGTGGGCCG
>NZ_JAGMUE010000566.1:0-579 GCF_019049165.1 Streptomyces sp. AC627_RSS907 | reverse complement strand
GTGGTTGTACAACGACGGCCCGCTGACCCCGAGTTCGGCGGCGAGCCGGCGGGTCGAGACGGCCTGCAAGCCCTCGGCGTCCACGAGGGCGAGGGCGGCCGTGACGATTCTCTCGCGGCTCAGCAGGGGCTTGCGGGGGCGGGCCATGCGCCACATAGTAGAGCCGCCACACAAAAACTAGCACTGCTCACTAAGCGCACTCCCTGGGGCGGCGACATGGACCTGGAGCTCACGGACGAGCAGGGCGCGGTGCGCCAACTGGCCAAGGACTTCGTCGACCGGGAGGTCGCGCCGCACGCCGCCGCGTGGGACCGCGCCGAGCAGGTCGACCGGGCCATCGTGCCCAAGCTGGGCGCGCTCGGCTTCCTCGGCCTCACCATCCCGGCCCGCTACGGCGGCTCCGACGGCGACCACCTCTCGTACGCGCTGGTCACCGAGGAACTCGGGCGCGGCGACTCGGCGGTGCGCGGCATCCTGTCGGTCTCGCTCGGCCTGTGCGCCAAGTCCATCGCCGCCTGGGGGAGCGAGGCGCAGAAGCGGGAGTGGCTGCCGCGGCTGTGCGCGGGCGAGGCCGTGGGC
>NZ_JAGMUE010000565.1:0-568 GCF_019049165.1 Streptomyces sp. AC627_RSS907 | reverse complement strand
GTGGAGCGCGGGGTGGTCGGCCGGGCCGACGCGGCCGGGCCGGACCGGGACGGGCCCTGGGTGTCCGCTCAGAGCTTGCCGAGCACCTGGCTCAGCAGGCTGCCCATCCGGGCGGCCGAGTCGCGGCCCGCCTGGAGGACCTCCTCGTGGTTGAGGGGCTCGCCGGTCATGCCCGCGGCGAGGTTGGTCACCAGCGAGATGCCGAGCACCTCGGCGCCGGCCTCGCGGGCCGCGATGGCCTCCAGCGTGGTGGACATGCCCACCAGGTCGGCGCCCATCGTGCGGATCATCGCGATCTCGGCGGGCGTCTCGTAGTGCGGCCCGGGGAACTGGGCGTACACGCCCTCCTCAAGGGAGGGGTCGACCTGCTGGCACAGGGCGCGCAGGCGCGGCGAGTACAGGTCGGTGAGGTCGACGAAGTTGGGGCCGACGATCGGGGAGGTCGCCGTGAGGTTGATGTGGTCGCTGATCAGCACCGGCTGGCCGACGCGCATCCCGACCCGCAGCCCGCCGCAGCCGTTGGTGAGCACGACGGTCTTGCAGCCCGCGGCGACGGCGGTGCGCACAC
>NZ_JAGMUE010000564.1:0-562 GCF_019049165.1 Streptomyces sp. AC627_RSS907 | reverse complement strand
CCACATCGCGGCCGACCCCGTCCTGCGGGCGCTCTACCTCAACAACCTGTTCGTCGCCGGCCTCGTCATGGCCACCGAACCGCTGCTGGCCGTGCTCCTCCTGCGCGACCTCGGGTTCGCCCCCTGGCAGTACGCCCTCTCCTTCGCCGCCCCCTGCCTCGGCGGCCTCGTCGGCTCCCGGCTGGCCCACCGGGTCGTGGCCCGCCACGGCCAGCACGCCGTCTTCCGGACCGTCGGCACCCTGCGCGTCGTCTGGCTGATCGGCCTGGCCTTCGTCGGCCCCGGCGTCGTCGGCCTGGTCACCGTGATCGCCGTCGAGCTGGCGATCATCGTCAACATGAGCCTGTACACCCCGGTCCTCGCCACCTACCGGCTCGCCCACACCCCCGGGCACCTCGTCGCCCGCACCCTGTCGGCCTGGTCCATCGGCCAGCAGGCGGCCATCGCCCTGTGCACCGCCCTCGGCGGCCTGCTCGCGAGCCACACCGACCCGCGCACCGCCCTCACCGTCACAGGCCTGCTCGCCCTGGCCACCCCCCTCCTGCTGCCCCGCACCCCCCAC
>NZ_JAGMUE010000563.1:0-593 GCF_019049165.1 Streptomyces sp. AC627_RSS907 | reverse complement strand
CCGCCATCAAGGCCGACCCGCGGGTCGGCGGGCGGCTGGCGCTGTGGGCGCGGCGGCTGATGGGCGAGGCGCTCTCGCAGGCGCAGCGGGTGGTCGCCGACCGGGACGCGCTGTCCACGATGCTGGTGGGCGGCGTGGCCGACGGCTTCGACCTGGCCGAGGTCGGCCGGATGTTCTCGCGGATCACCGAGGCACACACCAAGCGGATGGCCGCGCTCGGCCTCTCGGCCTGACTCCCGGCCTGTGAGGGGCCCGGCCGCACAGCGGCGCGCCCCGGCCGTGGGGCCGGGGCGCGCGGCGTGTGTGTCGGGGTCGGGTCGTCGGGCTGGACCGTCGGGCTCTGGTGCCGCCGGCTCCTCAGGCAGCCGCGGAGCGGTGCAGCCGCCTGCTGGGGCGGCGGACGAGGAGCGACAGCAGGGCGACGGCCATGATCAGCGAGGTCGTCAGGGTCGCCGTGGGGTGACCGTCGCCGAGCACCGAGTGTCCGAGCAGGGCGCCGAACAGCGCGGCGCCGGGGCCGGTGGACAGGACCAGCGGGGTCGCCGGCAGTTGTCGCGGCAACCAGCGGAGCGCCGCGACGGCGACGGCGAGGC
>NZ_JAGMUE010000562.1:0-642 GCF_019049165.1 Streptomyces sp. AC627_RSS907 | reverse complement strand
ACCTGGAACGCGGCGACCTGGCGGCCGAACGACACAAGGTGCTCACCCCGCACCCGGCGACCCCGGACGCCGTGCTCGACGGCGTCTGTGAGGTGATCGAGCACTTCGGTTGGTCCGGCCCGGTCGGGGCCACCTATCCCGGCGTGGTGGTCGACGGCACGGCGCGTACCGCCGCCAACGTGGACAAGACGTGGATCGGCGTGAACGCCGCGCAGAAGCTCGCCGAGCGGGTGGGCGCGCCCGTCACGCTGGTCAACGACGCGGACGCGGCGGGCATCGCGGAGCTGCGGTTCGGCGCCGGGCGGGGCCGGATGGGGACCGTCATCCTCCTGACCTTCGGCACCGGCATCGGCAGCGCCGTCTTCAGCGGCGGGCAGTTGGTGCCCAACACGGAGCTGGGCCACCTGGAACTGCACGGTCACGAGGCCGAGGAGCGCGCCTCCACCCGGGCCAAGGAGGAGGGGGACCTGAGCTGGCAACACTGGGCGCGTCGGGTGCAGAAGTACCTGGCCCACGTGGAGATGCTGTTCTCGCCCGAGCTGTTCATCATCGGCGGCGGCGTGAGCCGCAAGGCGGACAAGTTCCTGCCGCTCATCGAGGGCATCCAGGCCGAGGTGGTGCCCGCGCAGCTTCGTAACAACG
>NZ_JAGMUE010000561.1:0-563 GCF_019049165.1 Streptomyces sp. AC627_RSS907 | reverse complement strand
GAGCGAACCTGGTTCTGCCCGAAAGTGTTCCTGCTCGGCCACTCCTGTCCTGTGCAGCACGCCGTACCGTCCGGGCATGAGTGTTTCGGCCAGCTTGGACGACTCGCCCGTCTCCGTTCAGCCCGGCGGCGAGGCCGATCTCCCCGTACGGGTACTCAACTCGGGAACCACCGTTGAGGAGTTCCGATTCGAGGTGGTCGGGCCTTGTGCCGCCTGGGTCACAGTAGAACCAGCGGCGCTGTCTCTCTACCCCGGCGCATCGGGCACCGCCACGTTGCTGCTGCGCCCGCCGCGGAGTTCGCGGATCTCCGCCGGCCCGATGCCGCTCGGTCTGCGGGTGATTCCGACCAATGACACCGCGCACACCCAGGTGCCCGAACGGACCATCACGATCCTGCCGTTCACCGACGTCACCGCCGAGCTCGTGCCGCGTTCCTCGCACAGCCCCTGGCGCGGGCGGCACAAGCTGGCCGTCGACAACCTGGGCAACACGCCGCTGACGCTGGGCCTGGCCATCCAGGAGGGTACGGAGCGGGCCAAGGTGACCTTCGAGCCGGCCGCTC
>NZ_JAGMUE010000560.1:0-771 GCF_019049165.1 Streptomyces sp. AC627_RSS907 | reverse complement strand
GGTGTGCAGGTCGATGCGCACGACGCGGACTCCAGGGCGGTCTCGGGGGGGGGGACGACGGGGACATCTTCACTGTACCGGGGCACAGCGGCGCCTCCGCCCACACAGTCGTACGAGACGAGCGCCTCGCGCCCACGGCCCGCCCCACGGGCGCACGGACGCGTGCGGGCCGCGCGCCCACCACGCCCTCGGGCCGACGCGCTGTCGGCTCCTCGTCACATCCGGCCCGGGTCGCGCCCAGGTGCTTCCCGTCGGCCCCGGCCGAGCGCTCCGGAGCGCTCGCTCAGGACAGCACGCGCGGCGACAGCGCGCCGCACGGCAGCAGGTCCACCTCGGCGCCGGCGTCCCGCAGGTCGGTGAGGACGAACTCGTCGTAGAGCAGCACGCCGGCCTGCTCGGGCCAGACGATCACCCACAGCCACAGGCCACGGGCCTCGCCGGCGAAGACGGCGCGGTCGTCGGGCACGCCGCTCACGTGCCACAGCGGGGTGGGCCGGCCGGCGGCGTGCACCTTGGTCTGCGGGGGCTGGTCGACGCGCATCAGGGGGCCCGGGTCGAGGCCGTCGATCCCCGCGTACCGGGCGCCGAGGCCGACCCCGAGTTCCTCCGCGACCAGCAGCATCTCGCCCGCGCCGCCCAGTGGGCCGGGGCCCGAGCAGGCCACGGCGGTGGCCCGGCCGCCGCTGCGGTCGTCGCCGGCGGAGACGACGCCGGTGAACAGCCAGCCGACCGGCAGCGGCCACGGCATCCAGACCGGCACCTGGGCGCGGT
>NZ_JAGMUE010000559.1:0-666 GCF_019049165.1 Streptomyces sp. AC627_RSS907 | reverse complement strand
GACACGAGGGGACGGGCGTAGGCGCGGTCGGATCGGGACGTAGGTCCCGATCCGGGCGATTGCCTCAACCGTGATCTAAAGCACTGAGTTCGGGCCTTGCGGCCATCCCCCATCCTCGTGTCAAAATAGGACAAGGAGTCCACGCAGGGCTCCTTCCGTCCAACTAAGGGCGGATGTATCGGTATTGCGCTCCTTGGTGGGTCTGGTGACGCGTGGTCCTTCTGTGACTGATCGTCACGGCGGCGTGACTGTCCGCTATGGCATAGTCCATCGGCTTCCGTCGAGGTTGAACACCTGAGAGGGCAATTCCATCGGTTTGGCCGACGTGGCTGGACAGATGGTGTAGTTGTAGTGCCGAGGACAAGCCGTTCGTCCTATAACCGACTCGGCCCGCGTCCGCCATTTCGGGCAACGCGGGTCAAGGTGCAGAATTTAGAGGAAAGAACCGTGATGGTTCGGTTCTCCCGAGGAGGCCGCTCATGACCGCTCGCACCCCTGATGCCGAGCCGCTGCTGACCCCGGCTGAGGTTGCCACGATGTTCCGCGTGGACCCGAAGACGGTCACACGGTGGGCCAAGGCAGGCAAGCTCACGTCCATCCGCACGCTCGGAGGGCACCGGCGCTACCGCGAAGCGGAGGTCCGTGCACTTCTGGCGGGCATTCCGC
>NZ_JAGMUE010000558.1:0-622 GCF_019049165.1 Streptomyces sp. AC627_RSS907 | reverse complement strand
CGAGAGGGCGCTGCATCCTTCGATGTACTCGCCCCGGCCGCACCCGCGACCGTCAGCGGACGCCGGGCCGGTGACCTGCGTGTTGTGATGGAGACATGCCCCGCAGCCGGTCCCCGTTCCGCCCGCACGAGCACGACGTGCTGTTCGGCGTCGGTGGGCTGCTCGCCGGGCTCCTGCTCTACGCGCTCGACCTGCGCAACAGCCCCGCCGCCTTCGGGCTGCCGGGCTGGCTGTCGCTGGTGGCGCTGTTCGTGATGTCCGGGGCCGAGTTGCTGCGGCGTACGGCCCCGCAACTCGGCCTCACCATCGCCACCTGCGCCCTCGCGCTCGACATCCTGAGCGGCACGCTGGTGACCACGGTGCTGATGTTCTCGGACCTGGTGTACGCGGCCGTGCTGTACGGCTCGCCGCAGGCGGCCCGCCGCATCCCGCGCGACTGCTACCTGATCACGGCGCTGATCACGGTCGGCACCCTCGTCGGCTTCCAGGACTCGGCCGCCCTGCTGCTCGGCTTCGCCACCGCGATGATCACCATCGTCCCCGCCTGGACCGGCGCGATCATCCGCACGCACCGCGAGGCCGCCCAGGCGGCCCGCCTCGAAGCCGAGCGCACCGCGCTCCT
>NZ_JAGMUE010000557.1:0-578 GCF_019049165.1 Streptomyces sp. AC627_RSS907 | reverse complement strand
AGGCCGCGATGGCCGACTTCCAGGCGGATGGCGTCTCCGATCAGTACCACGCTGCCGAGCAGCGCTGGAACCGTTCGGCGAGCGAGGTGCGGGAGATCATCCGGCTCGTTCGTACGACGCTGGAGAAGAACGACGGCACGGCGCAGTCGGCCCTGAGTCGAGCCAAGTCGGCCGTGGACGGCATCGGCTGAGTCCGCGCGTCGGGCCCGGCCACCCGACCGCACGGAACCCGGCGCGCGGGCCGGCAGGCCCGCAGGGCGGGGCCGTGCGGGGCGGACAGCGGTACGTAGCGCGCGCCGGTGTGCCCCCTCGGGCGAGCGGTAGCGCGGTGGCATCCGTACACCCTGGTGTGGGGTGCGGGCAGCACACAGATGGTGGGGGAGGCAGTCGATGACGGGCTGGGACCTACAGCCGCCGGACATCGGACGGACACTGCAGGACACGGTCAAGATCGCCAAGGAGCTGCAGGCGCAGGCGAAGGCGTTCGGTGAGCACCTGAAGGGCGCGGCGACCGACGCGGGCACGCTCGCCATGGGTGGCGAGAAGCCGGAGGCGGGCCTGGTGGGCCTGGCGCTCTC
>NZ_JAGMUE010000556.1:0-699 GCF_019049165.1 Streptomyces sp. AC627_RSS907 | reverse complement strand
GGATCCTGGGCGCGAGGTCCGAGTTCGGCACCACGAAACGGGCCGTCGTCGTCGCCTTGAGCGGTGGTGGTGCGGTCTGGCTCATGTCGATGTCTCCCAACGTGACGTGAGCGCCGGCTGCACGGCCGTCCGTGGCTCTGGCCATCCCCCGGGGCACCCTCAACGGGCGCGCGGATGACTGCACTTCGGGTCTTCCCGGCGTGCTGGCGCGGTGTTGGTAGGACCGTAGCCGATCCGTCTCACAAGTTGTACCCCACTAGCTGAGAAGTGATACCGGGTGGACCACTT
Organism: Streptomyces sp. AC627_RSS907; assembly: GCF_019049165.1. Classification (NCBI taxonomy): domain Bacteria; kingdom Bacillati; phylum Actinomycetota; class Actinomycetes; order Kitasatosporales; family Streptomycetaceae; genus Streptomyces; species Streptomyces sp. AC627_RSS907. Next base: position 411 of record NZ_JAGMUE010000556.1, on the reverse strand, counting down.
GCGGGTACCAGGCCAGACTGATGGCCATAGACGAAGGGGAGGCCGCATGCCACCGAGGAAGGCGCCTACCGCCCGCCAGCGGCGGTTGGCGACGGAGCTCCGCAAAATGCGAGAGCGTGCCGGCCTGTCAATAAGCGATGCCGCCCAGCTTCTGAGCACAGACCGGACCACGGTCAGCAATATCGAATCTGGCCGATTCGGCGTGAGCGCTGACCGAGTGAGGGCATGGTCGACGCATCACGCCTGCCCCGATCCGAAGTATGTTGACGCACTCGCAAGAATGGCGGAGGAGCGAGGCAAGGGATGGTGGGAGCAGTACCGCGGAACGCTTTCGACAAGCGCGCTCGATCTGGCTGAACTCGAGCACAACGCCCGTAGCCTCACCGTGCTCCAGGTGGTCTACGTGCCAGG
>NZ_JAGMUE010000060.1:0-863 GCF_019049165.1 Streptomyces sp. AC627_RSS907 | reverse complement strand
GGTCTGCTCCGCGCGTCGGGCGAAGACCGCCACCTGGTGTTGGAGAGAGTCGAGGACGCCGGTCTCCTCCGGCGCCGGCCCGGGGGTCGTCCCCCGGGCCGTAGTCGCAGTCGTCATGTCCGAATGGGTGGGCATGGCCTGGGGCTCACTTCGTGCGGTGGTCTGAAGGATGGGGGACAGAGTACGCGGCCCCGGCGCCCGCCGTACCTGCCCTGCGTCAAGCAGTGCGAAGCGGGCCCACCGCGCCGGGTGGGGCGGGCCGGCGCCGGCGGGATCGGGCCGACGCTGCGACACTGGGCACCATGGCTGCACGCGTTGACGACGGGGCTGACCCCGTGGACCCGGGGGACAGCGACGACGGCGCGCGGGAGGCGGCCGGCGCGGTGACGCTGGCGGCCGTGCGCGCCGCGCAACAGACGCTGTCCGGCGTCGCCCGGGTCACCGCGCTGGAGGGCAGCCGGTTCCTGACCGACCTCCTTGCCGCACCGGCGCACCTGAAGTGCGAGAACCTCCAACGCACCGGCTCCTTCAAGGTGCGCGGCGGATACGTGCGCATCGCCGGCCTCTCGGCGGCCGAGCGGTCCGCCGGCGTGGTCGCGGCCAGCGCCGGCAACCACGCGCAGGGCGTCGCGCTCGCGGCGTCGCTGCTCGGCGTGCGCTCGACCGTGTTCATGCCGGAGGGCGCGCCCCTGCCCAAGGTCGCGGCGACCCGGGACTACGGCGCCGAGGTGCGGATGTGCGGCGACGTGGTGGACGAGACGCTGCGCGCGGCCCAGGAGTACGCCCGCGAGAGCGGCGCGGTGTTCATCCACCCCTTCGACCATCCCGACATCATCGCCGGCCAGGGCACGGTGGGCCTGGAG
>NZ_JAGMUE010000555.1:0-914 GCF_019049165.1 Streptomyces sp. AC627_RSS907 | reverse complement strand
GCTCCGAGGCGGGCGGCACGCCTGACGTGACTCTGCTCGAAAGGGTGCTCAGTGGACTCCGCAAGCTCTAGCGGCGCGGCCCGCTCCACCACCTCCGCGAAGATCGTGGTGGCGGGCGGCTTCGGCGTGGGCAAGACCACGTTCGTCGGCGCGGTCTCGGAGATCAACCCGCTGCGCACCGAGGCCGTGATGACCTCCGCGTCGGCGGGGATCGACGACCTGAGCCACGTTCAGGACAAGACCACGACGACCGTGGCGATGGACTTCGGCCGTATCACGCTGGACGACGACCTGATCCTGTACCTGTTCGGCACGCCCGGGCAGGACCGTTTCTGGTTCATGTGGGACGACCTGGTCAAGGGCGCGATCGGCGCGATCGTGCTGGTGGACACGCGCCGGCTGGCCGACTGTTTCCCGGCCGTCGACTACTTCGAGAACTCCGGCCTGCCGTTCGTCATCGCCCTCAACGGCTTCAACGGGCACCAGCCCTACTCCCCCGACGAGGTCCGCGAGGCGCTCCAGGTCGGCCCGGACACGCCGATCATCGTCACCGACGCCCGGCACCGCGGGGAGACCAAGAGCGCGCTCATCACCCTGGTCGAGCACGCGCTGATGGCCCGCCTCAAGTAGCGTGAACTACCGGGTAGTTGCCGTACGCACCGTTGTGTCGTTTGCCACGGCTAGCCCGCAAATTCATAACGTTTCGACAGGCAATTACCGCGCGCCCACTACGCAGCGCACTCACTCAACTCCGGAGCGCACTCGATTCCCTCGAATTTTGCCGTCGGTCGCCCTTAACGCCCGTTTTATCTCCGTGGCCGACAGTCCTCCATCCGGTAGCGGCACTGTTTGGAATGCGCCTGCCTCACGTGCTGGAATTCGCTGAACTGAGCGGTAAGGGCTCAGCAGAGAAC
>NZ_JAGMUE010000554.1:0-661 GCF_019049165.1 Streptomyces sp. AC627_RSS907 | reverse complement strand
CCGGCGACCCCGGCGCCGACCGCGAACTGGCCGAGGTGTTTGGCGTCATTGTCCGCGAGGGCCTGGCCGACCGGCTGGCGCCCGGCGTGACCGGGTTGCTGGCCGCCGCCATCGCCGACGAGTACCCCACCGGAGGCGCCCAGATCGGCCACCTGCTCGCCGCGCACCCCGCGGGCGCCGGGCCGGAGACGGCGCTCGCCTGGTGGGAGGCGTACCTGCGGCTCCTCGTTCCGCCCGTACTCGCGGCGTACTTCGACCACGGCGTGGTACTCGAACCGCACCTACAGAACGTGGTCGTCGGCGTGGACGGCGACAACTGGCCGCGCCAGGTGCTCTTCCGCGACCTGGAGGGCACCAAGCTGCTGGCCGCGCGGCACGCGGGCACCCTCGCGGCGCTGCCGGCCGACGTCGCCGGGCCCATGACCTACGACGCCCCCCGCGGCTGGGACCGGGTGGTCTACTGCCTGCTGGTCAACCACGTCGCGGAGTTGCTCGCCGCACTCGCCGACCTCCACCCCACACTCGAACCCGCGCTGTGGCGGGCCGTGCGCCAGGTCCTCCTGGAGCGCTCCGCCGCGCACGGTGAGCCGGCGCCCCTGCGCGCCCTGGCCGCCGGGGCCCCGCTGCCCGCCAAGGCCAACCTCCTCACGCGGTGGGGCCG
>NZ_JAGMUE010000553.1:0-582 GCF_019049165.1 Streptomyces sp. AC627_RSS907 | reverse complement strand
GGCCACACCGGGCAGCCGAGCAAGGCGCCGTAAGGCCGGCAGCGGCCGGGCGGCGCCGCCCGCACCCGCGCTGAGCAGGGAGCACACCCGCAAGGCGGCATCCGCGACGGAACGCCGGAACCGACCCGCCGCACGGAAATTCCCGTAGTGGAATGTTCACGCTCCGCGAATCATCCCGACTCCGGATGGACCGGCCCATCTGGCTATGCTCGCGCTATGGCGGCTCTAGGATGGCTCACTCCCCGCAGGCGCTCGGCTACCGCACGCAGTGTGCTGGCCGGCGAAGCCGCAGCGGAGGCAGCACGAAAAAGCGCGTCGGAACTCGGCGAGGCGCCCTCGGGCGCGGCCGTGGAAGCGCCCCCGGAGGCCGCGGAACCCGAATTCCCCGTCTCCGGAGATCACCACGCCGCCGCGTTCTTCGACCTCGACAACACGGTGATGCAGGGCGCCGCGCTCTTTCACTTCGGTCGCGGCCTCTATAAGCGCCACTTCTTCCGCAAGCGCGAACTCGCCCGCTTCGCCTGGCAGCAGACCTGGTTCCGACTCGCGGGCGTCGAGGACCCCGCGCACATGGATGACGCC
>NZ_JAGMUE010000552.1:0-789 GCF_019049165.1 Streptomyces sp. AC627_RSS907 | reverse complement strand
CTCCAGGACCCGGTTGGTGTCGATGCCCTTGGGGAGCGGCAACTGCACGATGTACCCCGTGCACTCGGGGTCCTCGTTCAGCTCGCGGACGACCGCCTCGATCTCCTCCTGCGTCGCGGTGTCCGGCAGTTCGCGCCGGATGGAGGCGATGCCCACCTGCGCGCAGTCGCGGTGCTTGCCCGCCACGTACCACGTGCTGCCCGGGTCGTCGCCCACCAACAGGGTGCCGAGACCGGGCTGCACGCCCTTGGCCTTCAGCGCCTCCACGCGGGTCTTGAGAGCGGACTTGATCGCGGCGGCGGTGGCCTTGCCATCGAGAATCTGGGCGGTCATGGACCCATCCTCCTGGATAAGCGGAGATCGGCGCGCCCCCGGGCCGGTCGGCGCTGACCTGGCCCCGGGGTGCGGCCCCGTACGGGCTGGGGGAACGGCTGGGCCACCGGCCCCGCCGAGGTCGGCGGGGCCGGTGGGCTCAGGGTGGGCTCAGTGGAAGAAGTGGCGCGTGCCCGTGAAGTACATGGTCACACCGGCCGCCTTCGCGGCCTCGACGACCTGCTCGTCGCGGACCGAACCGCCGGGCTGCACCACGGCCCTGACGCCGGCCTCGGTCAGCACCTCGAGGCCGTCGGGGAAGGGGAAGAACGCGTCGGAGGCGGCGTACGCGCCCCGCGCCCGCTCCTCGCCCGCGCGCTGCACCGCGAGCCGCGCCGAGTCCACCCGGTTGACCTGGCCCATGCCGACGCCGACCGTGGCGCCGTCCTTGGCCAGCAGGATCGCGGTGGACTTGAC
>NZ_JAGMUE010000551.1:0-718 GCF_019049165.1 Streptomyces sp. AC627_RSS907 | reverse complement strand
GCCGGCCGGCTGGCCCAGTTCACGGACCCGACGGGCGCCGATTTCGCCATCTGGCAGCCCGGCGACACCAGGGGCATCGACGCCGTCAACGTGCCCAACACGCTGTGCTGGTCCGAGCTGCACACGACGGACGCGCAGGCCGCGGTCGACTTCTACCGCCAGGTGTTCGGCTGGGAGGCCGAGCGGACGCCGATGGCGGAGGTCGACTACACGGTCGTCTCGCCGCCGGGCGGCGGCCGGGACGCCGCGCACGGCGGCATCATGCAGTTCCCGCCGCAGGTCGAGGTGGGGGAGCTGCGCTCGCAGTGGTACCCGTACTTCGAGGTCGAGGACTGCGACGTGGCCGTGTCCGCCGCCGTCCACCACGGCGGCACCGCCCTGACCGCCACGGACGACGCCCCGGGCCTGGGCCGGATGTCCATGGTTCTCGACCCGTTCGGCGCGCAGTTCGCGCTGATCACGAGCGAGGCGGGGTGAGGCTGTCGGGGTACGGGGCCGCGGCCCGCCACCCGGGGCCGCTCGCCCCCCAGCCGCCACCAGCGGCCACCCGTCATCGGCGGCCACCCGCCACCGGCGGTGCCCCGCCGATCGGCCGATCCGCCCGCCGCCCGCCGCCCGCCAACCGTCAGAACGCGCACCGTCAGGAGCGGGCGCTCACTCCTCCACCGTGGCCTCGAAGAGCGCGGTGCAGCCGTGCACCGTGAGGGGGAAGTCGGCG
>NZ_JAGMUE010000550.1:0-584 GCF_019049165.1 Streptomyces sp. AC627_RSS907 | reverse complement strand
GACGTCGAAGATGGGCCGGTACTCCGACCACTGGTCGCTCGGCCCCGACACGTAGATGGCGTACTCCTCCTTGCCTACCTCGCCGAAGCCGAGGTCGATGCCGCGGAACTCCCTGGCCTTACCGCGGAAGGAGAACTCCCAGATGGCGGCGGGGTCGCCGCGGAACGTCGTGCGCTGCATGCGCAGCCGCTTGAGCGTGGGCTCGCGCTCGCGCCACTGCGCCTCGATGTCCTCGAAGTGCTCCAGGTGGTCGGAGCTGGCGAAGTCCAGCACGTTGATCTTTATGCCGACCTTGCCGGTGGGGTCCACGTAGTCGACCTGCTCGCCGGTGCCCGACTTGCGCGTCCAGCCGTCCGGAACCGGGAACGAGACGCCCAGGTCCTTCTCGTGCACCAGGTGGTAACCGGCCGGCACCGGGGACGGCTTGGGCTTCGGCGCGCCGGGCTTCGCCGGGCCAGCTCCGTCGCTGCCGGGCCGCTGCGACGCGCTCTGCCGCGCGCTGGTCCGCGCCCCGCCGTCGTCCTTGTCGCTCGACGCCAGGTATACGACCACGGCGCCGGCGCCGGCCGCGATCACTCCCACGG
>NZ_JAGMUE010000549.1:0-549 GCF_019049165.1 Streptomyces sp. AC627_RSS907 | reverse complement strand
GTCTTCCCCTTGTGTCGTCGTCCCGCGGGCCGGGCCTGGTGGCCCGGCTGGCGCCGTCCGGCCTGGGCGCAGACGGGACTGTGGTTCCCACGTCATCAGCGACTCCTCCGGGTCGGTCCGCTCGACCCCGCCCCCTGGCGACCCCTCTTCCTGACGGGTCCCCCGGTGGGTTCCCGGCGGTTTCCCGGGCCTCCGGGGCGGTTTCTCCGGCTTTCCCAGCGGATTCGCAGTCCAGACGCTACCTCCCGTGCGCGCCCCCGTCCCGTGGGGGCCGTTGCGTGTGCCGGTATCGTTGCCGACGGTCGGCCGCTTCGTAGAGTTCCCTGGAATTCTGCGTTCCGCGATCTCGTACGACCGTACAAAGCCCGGCCGCGGCGGAATGTCCAGGTCAACCGCCGTGCCGGCATCAGGCAACCGCATATCGCTCCACCGCGTCCGGCGCGCCCGCTCCGGCCGCCCCGTCCGTCCAGCCCCGCCCCTCGCCCGTCCGTCACCCGTCGACACCGGTCGATCCGACCGCCCGGCCCGGGCCGGGGGAGAGCGCCGCCC
>NZ_JAGMUE010000548.1:0-600 GCF_019049165.1 Streptomyces sp. AC627_RSS907 | reverse complement strand
GTCCAGCACGTAGAGCTGGTACGTCTCGGCCGCCAGGTCGCGCTTGACCTGCTCCCAGCCCTCGCGCGCCGCCTCCTCGCTGGAGGCCAGGTCGCGTTGGACCCACGACCAGCCCTCGCCCATCTTGTGCCAGGCGACGGTGCCGCCCTCGCCGGAGTCGCCGAGCACGCGCAGCGCCCGCTCCTCGCCCACCTTCCACTTGGCGGACTTCACGAACTGGAACACCCCGATCGGCCAACCCTGGTTCCAGGCGCGCAGCGCGAGCCCGAAGGCGGCCGTCGACTTGCCCTTGCCGACGCCGGTGTGCACGAACACCAGTGGCCGGTTGCGGCGCTGGCGCGTGGTGAGCCCGTCGTCGGGCACCATCGAAGGCTTTCCCTGTGGCATTTACGCGACCCTCTCCGTGATGTCGGTCCGTCGCCCCGGCCGCGCGCCCCGGTGCTGGGGCCCGTGCTCGGTCGTGGTTCGTTCGCCCTGCCGGGCCCGTGCGGGGACGCCGTCGCGCGCCGCACGCGCCCCACGGACCAGCGCCGTGACGCTGTCCGCTCGCAGCTCCTCCAAGGTCACCGCGGGTCCGCGCAGTTCGCCGGCGAGCTGCGC
>NZ_JAGMUE010000547.1:0-718 GCF_019049165.1 Streptomyces sp. AC627_RSS907 | reverse complement strand
GTGCGCGGGTGGGGCGAGGTGGCGCCCGGCTGGATGCCGTTCATCGGTGGCCGGACGCGCCGGCCACCGATGAACGGCATCCAGCCGGGCGCCACCTCGCCCCACCCGCGCACCAGCCCGATGGCCAGGATCGCCGTCACCTCGGTGAGCACGCTGAGCCCGAGCACGTACGGGACGCTCACCCAGTACGGCGGCATGCCGACGTCCTGGATTTGCCCCATCTCGAAGTGCAGGGCGAAGGGCAGCCGCCACAGACACGACGGCAGCAGGAGCAGCGGAAGCGCGTACGCCAGCCGTATCGCCCAGCGCGGAGGCGGCCGTTCGGTGTCGCTGACGGGCGGGGGCAGGTGAAGGATCTTCAGGGACATGGCGAGATCCTCGCGTGGCGGACCCACCGGGGGGATCAACCCGTAGGGCGGAACCCGTACCCCGGTTGAAGGAGAAGGGCCAGCGACCACAGGCTGACCCGACGGCGCCGGACCACCACCATCGGCGGGGCCACAGCGCCGAGACGGCACCGGCGCCCGCCCGTACGGTGGCCGGATGACAGCGAACTTCACGGTCCTCCCGGCCACCCCGCGCGACGGCGACGCCATCGGTCAGATCCACGCCGCGTCCTGGCGCGCCGCCTACGCCGACTTCTTCTCCCCGGACTTCTTCGCCCAGGCGCTGCGCCGGCGCCGCCATCGCTGGCAGGCCGTGCTCACCGAGCAGCCAC
>NZ_JAGMUE010000005.1:102514-118110 GCF_019049165.1 Streptomyces sp. AC627_RSS907 | reverse complement strand
CAGACCGACGACGCCCAGCAATTCCACACCCACCTCCCCGACGTCCCCATCGGCATCCTCGACGCCCAACGCCCCACCGACACCGAACTCCTCCAGCTCAGCACCTGGGCCGACCAGATCAACCCCCAGCACACCGTCACCGACCAGACCCTCGTCGACCGCATCCACCAACTCGGCATGAACATCAACGTCTGGACCGTCGACGACCCCAGCACCATGCGCACCATGACCCGACTCGGCGTCGACGGCATCATCACCGACTACCCCCAGTCCCTCACCCAGCACTGAACCGTCGGCCCGGCCGGGAGGGCCCCGGCACACCGACCGGGGCCGGCTCGGCCCGAGGAGCACGAGGAGCACGAGGAGCACGAGGAGCACGAGGAGGGGGACGGGGCGCCCCGGCGCCTTCGCATGCTGACGCGACAGGACGGGCGTAGTGTCCTCGTATGGGTGATGTTCGGTATGGCTGGTGTCGTGCAGCCCTGCCGGAAGCCGCGGGGCTCGGCCGCCGGCACCACCCTGCGGTGTCCCGGCCGACGGGCTCCGCGGGGCCGCCCGGGGCGGGCGTCTGATGGACACCGCGATGGCCGCCGTGGTGCGGGAGAGCGGTGCGTTCGGCGGGCTGCTGTACGTTCGGCCGCCGGGCGAGGAGGCCCTGTGGCTGGTGACGGTGGCCGGGGTCCCCCACGACATCGCCGCTCCATGGCGACGCGTCGCACCGACCGACCCCATGCCGGTGGCGGACGCCGTCCGCGAACGGCGCCTGGTGTGGGTCGGCGGCCAGGAGGAGATGGCACGCCAGTACCCTCGGGCGGCACTGGTACTGCCGTACGACTTCGCGCTGTCGGCCGCCCCGGTGGCTTCGCACACCGCCGTCCTCGGGGGGCTGGTGCTGCTGTGGTCCGGGACCCGGTCGGCGCGCCTCGGCCCGGACGAACGCGACGTCATCGAAACGGGCTGCCATCACCTGGGCCGTCTCCTGCAGCAGGCGGCGGACCGCGGCGATCCGCTGCTGCCCGCGCACGGGCCCCGCACCCTGTCGCCGCCGCCCGGGCGCACCCCCTCCCCCACCGAGGCGGCGGCGATCTCGGCCTTCGTCGACCGCCTCCCCGGGGGCTCCTGCGCGCTGGACATGACCGGCCGCATCACCTTCGTCACCCCGGCGGCGGCCGAGCTCGTCGGTGCCGACGCGTCCGGCCTGGTGGGCGCCCTGCCCTGGGAGGCGCTGCCGTGGATGGACGTCCCCCAGGTGGAGGACCGCTACCGGGCGGCGCTGGTCAGCCGCAGCCCGGAGGCCTTCACCGTCCTGCGCCCGCCGGAGACGTGGCTGGCGTTCGAGCTGTATCCGGACTCCTCCGGCATCAGCGTCCGCATCACTCGCGCCGACCCCTCGGGGGGTGCCACCGGCGCGCGGTCCGCACCGCCCGCCGGTCCCAGCCGCGCCACCGTGCTGTACCACCTGATGCACCTGGCCGCCACCCTGACCGAGGCCGTCGGGGTGCAGGACGTGGTCGAGCAGACCGCCGACCAGTTGCTTCCCGCGCTGGGCGCGCAGGCCATGGTGCTGATGACCGCCGTGGACGGCCGTCTGAAGATCCTCGGGTACCGCGGCTACCGCACCGAGGTGATGAACCGCTTCGACGGCGTCCCCCTGACCTCGGACAACCCGGGCGTCCATGTTCTGACCACGGGTGTCCCGGGGTTCTTCGCGTCCTTCGCCGAACTCGAACGCGACTACCCGGCCACCGTGCACGAGGACGGGATGGCCGCGTGGGCGATCCTGCCGCTGATCGCGTCCGGCCGCCCTATCGGTTCCCTCCTCCTGGCCTACGAACAGCCCCACGTCTTCCCGCCCGGTGAACGTGCCGTTCTCACCTCACTGGCCGGCCTGGTCGGGCAGGCCCTGGACCGCGCCCGTCTCTACGACGCCAAGCACCATCTCGCCCACCGCCTGCAGTCCGCCCTGCTGCCGCACACCCTCCCCGAGGTCGCCGGCCTGAAGGTCGCCGCACGCTACCTCCCCGCCGCCCGCGGTCTGGGCATCGGTGGCGACTTCTACGACCTCATCCGCCTGGACGGGCACACGGCCGGCGCCACCATCGGAGACGTACAGGGCCACAACGTGGACGCCGCGGCCCTGATGGGGCAGGTCCGCACCGCCGTCCACGCCCACGCCACCGTGGGCGCCTCCCCCGACGACGTCCTGGCCCGCACCAACCGTCTGCTCACCGACCTCGACCCCGGCCTGTTCACCAGCTGTGTCTACGTCCACCTGGACCTCGCCACGCACCGCGCCTGTGTGGCGACCGCCGGCCATCCGCCGCCCCTGGTACGCCATGCCGACGGGCGTACGGAACTCCTCGGGGTGCCGCCCGGCCTGCTGCTCGGCATCGAGCCGAACACGCTCTACCCGGCGCTGGACTTCCGCCTGCCGCCCGGCAGTGTGCTCGCCCTCTACACCGACGGACTCGTCGAGGCGCCCGGAGTCGACCTCGACGACGCCACCGCGGCCCTCGCCGGGCTCCTGGAACACAGCGACCCCACCGACCTCGACGCGATGGCCGACACCCTCGTCCGGCACGCTCCCACTCCCGGCGACGACATCGCCCTGCTCCTGATCAGCCCCTGTGCGTGACGCGAGCGGGCCCCGGCCGGCGTGCGGCACTCCTGCGGCCGACGGATCGTTTCCCCATCGTAAGAAGGACGGATGCCCGGCACAGGCCGGCAGCGGAGGAGAAGAACGTCGATGAAGCACCAGAAGGTGTGCGATCTGATGAGCGACGCCGTGGTCCGCGTCCAGCGCGGAACACCGTTCAAGGAGATCGCCCACCTGCTGCAGGAGTACGACATCACCGCGGTGCCCGTCGTGGACGAGGAGAACCGGCCCGTGGGGGTGGTGTCGGAGGCGGACCTCCTGCAGAAGATGTGGGGCGGCGACGACGAGCCACCGCGGCCCGGCGAGTCGTCCACGACGGCCGGGGCCAAGGCGTCCGCGACGGACGCGGCGGGGCTGATGACCTCCCCGGCCGTCTGCGCGCGCGAGGACTGGAGCGTCGTGGACGCGGCCCGTGTGATGGCCCGGCACGGCATCAAACGGCTGCTGGTGGTCGATGACGGGGGGCGGCTGATCGGGGTCGTCAGCAGGAGTGACCTGCTGCGGGTCTTCCTCCGCACGGACCGGGCGATCCGGACCGAGATCCTCGAAGAGGCTCTGGTCAACGCCCTGGGCCTGGCTCCCTCGTCCATGCAGGTGGACGTGACCCACGGTCATGTCGTCCTCAGTGGGCGCCTCCCGGACCACGTGTCCGTCTCCGTACTGGAAGAACTCTGCCGACGCGTCGACGGCGTGGTCGCCGTGGAGTTCAGACAGACGGGAGAGGCGGACGCCGGGGACTCGGCACCGGTCGGCCTCTGACCGGGCACGCGTGCCCGCCCCCCCCGTGGGCGGAGGCGGGGCCGGGCACCTCGCGGCCGGCGGGGCGCCGCGTACGGGGTCGGCCGGCGGAGGCCGCGTCCCCTGGGGCCGGGCGGCTACGCCGTCGCCACGGGGGCTGTCACCGAGAAGGCGTCCGCCTGGTCCGCGGCCCACTGGGCGAACGTGCGGGCCGGCTTGCCGGTGACCTTCTCCACGGTGTCGACGACCGTGCGTCCCACCTCCGGAGTGTTCCCGTACGCCTCGAGCAGGAAGGCGACGACGTCCTCCGGGTGGCCCGCCGCCCGCCACCGGGCGATGGCCTGCTCCTCGGTGAGCTCGGCCAGGGCGATCCGTGCGCCGCGGGCGCCGGCGAGCGTCGCCACCTTGTCGCCGACGGTCAGCAGCTCCGGGCCGGTGATCACGTACTCCCGTCCCCCGTGCCCCTCCTCGGTGAGCGCGACCGCCGCTACCGCACCGATGTCACCCTCGTGGACCATGGCGCTCAGCCGGGAGACGAACGGCTCGTGCACCTCGCCCGAGGCCGCGATCCGGTCCGCCCACTCCAGGGCGTTGGCCATGAACTCGACCGGCACGAGGACGGTCCAGTCCAGCCCGCCGTCGTCGGCGCGCACGGCGTCCTCCAGCAGCGACGGCCCGCCCCCGTGCAGCACCGTGACCCGGCGTACGCCCGCCGCGCGGGCCAGTTCCAGGATCCTCGGACCGGTCTCCAGGGGGGCGAAGCAGGGCCCGCCGAAGGTGATGAGGTGGAGGCCGGTGACGCCCTCCAGGGCCGGGGCCAGGCTGTCGGGCTCGGTCAGGTCGCCCTGGACGACCTCGACGCCGTCCGGCAGGGCGGCACGTGTCGCGTCCCGGGTGAGGGCGCGGACCGCGTGTCCGCGAGCGAGCAGTTCGGTGACGACCTGGCGGCCGACGGTTCCGGTGACGCCGGTGACGCCGGTGACGAAAATCTTCTGCGGTTGAGTCATGGGACGACCGTGGGGAGGCTCGCGGTCACCTTCCGTCCGCAAGGCCAGGCCGTCTTCCTCGCCGTCCGGCCCGGCGGAGACGTGCGAAGGCGCCCCGGCGGCCTGGAGGGTCCAGGTCGCCGGGGCGCGGGGCGCGGGCGCGGGTCAGACGCCGGCCGTCTCCGGCTCGCGGGCCTGCTTCGCGGAACCGGTGGTGTCACCGAGCTGCTTGTGGAGCTTCTCGCCCTCGACGTCGACGTTCGGCAGGATCCGGTCGAGCCACTTGGGCAGCCACCACGCCTTGGTGCCGAGCAGGGCGAGCACGGCGGGCACGATGGCCATGCGGACCACGAAGGCGTCGAAGAGGACGGCGATCGCGAGGCCGAAGCCCATCATCTTGATCATGTCGTCGTCCTCCATGATGAAGCCGGAGAAGACGCTGATCATGATGATCGCGGCCGCCGCGACGACCCGGCCGCCGTGGGTGAAGCCCGTGGTGACGGAGTCGGCGGCGGACGATCCGTGGACGTAGGCCTCACGCATGCGCGTCACGAGGAAGACCTCGTAGTCCATGGCCAGGCCGAAGACCACGCCGATCAGGAAGATCGGCATCATCGACATGATCGGGCCCGGCTGGTCCACGCCGAAGACGTCCGCGAGCCATCCCCACTGGAACACCGCGACCACCGCGCCGAGCGCCGCGGCCACCGAGAGCAGGAAGCCGAGGGCCGCCTTCAGCGGGACGAGGAGCGAGCGGAACACGAGCATCAGGAGCAGGAAGGCGAGGCCGACGACCAGGCCCAGGTACGGGATGAGCGCGTCGTCCAGGGTCTGCGAGAAGTCGATGGTCATCGCGGTCGCGCCGGTGACCAGCATGGTCGCGCCGGTGTCGGACTTGACATCGCCGGACAGCGAGCGGATGTCCCTCACCAGCGACTCGGTGGCGGCGTCGCTCGGTCCGGTCTTGGGCACCACCGTGAGGACGGCGGTGTCGCCCTCCTTGTTGAAGTTCGCCGGGGTGACGGCCGCGGCCTCGCCCAGGCCGGTGATCTTCTTGCCGACGGCCTCGGCCGCGGCCTTCGCGTCCTCCGCCCCCCGGGTGTCGACGGTGACCATCAGCGGGCCGTTGAACCCGGCGCCGAAGGACTCGGACAGCATGTCGTAGGCCTTGCGCTGCGTGGATTCGGGCGCCGCGCTGCCCTCGTCGGGCAGGCCCAGCTCCAGGCTCGTGGCGGGTACGGCGACGACACCGAGGCCGAGCACCGCGGTGAGCAGCACGGTCACCGGGCGACGCAGGACGAAGCGGGCCCAGCGGGTGCCGAGCTTGGGCTTGTCGGACGCCCTGCGCTCGCCGGCGGCCGCCTTGCGGTCCTTGCGGCTGAGCGCCTTCTTGCCGGCGAAGGCGAGCAGCGCCGGGGTCAGGGTGAGCGCGATCAGCACGGCGATGCCGACGGTGGCAGCGGCGGCCAGGCCCATCTTGGTGAGGATCGGGATGTTGACCACCGCGAGGCCTGCCAGGGCCACGATGACGGTGAGTCCGGCGAAGACGACCGCGGAGCCGGCGGTGCCGACCGCGCGTCCCGCGGCCTCCTCGGGAGTGCGGCCCTCGGCGATCTCCGCTCGGTAGCGGGAGACGATGAACAGCGCGTAGTCGATGGCGACCGCGAGGCCGATCATCATGGCGAGGGTGGAGGTGGTCGCGGAGAGTTCGAGCGTGCTGCCGAGCGCCCCGATGGCGGAGATACCGATGCCGACACCGATGATCGCCGAGAGCAGCGGCATGCCCGCCGCGACGAGTGAGCCGAAGGTCAGCAGGAGGACGACCGCGGCGACACCGATGCCGATCAGTTCGGCGGTGCCGCCCATCTCCTGCTCGGCCATGACCGCGTCGCCGCCGGTCTCGACGGTGAACCCGTCGCCGCGCGCGGCATCGGTGGCCGCGGTGAGCGACTCGCGGGCCTGGTCGGTCAGCTCCATGGCGTTGACCTTGTACGTCACGGAGGCGTACGCGGTCGTGCCGTCCTTGCTGACGGCGTCCGCCTTGAAGGGGTCGTCCACCGAGGCGACCTGCGGGCCGTCACCGAGCGCGGTGACCAGCTTGTCGACCCTGGTCTTGCCGGCCGGGTCGGAGATCTTCTCGCCCTCGGGGGCGCGGATCACCACACGGGCCGTGGCGCCCTCGGCACTGGCGGCCGGGAAACGCTCGTCGAGCAGGTCGAACGCCTTCTGCGACTCGGTGCCGGGCATGGAGAAGGAGTCTTCGGGCGGGGCGGGCGCCGTGGACGCGGCAACGCCGGCGCCCACGAGTATGGCCACCCACAGGAGGGCGACGAGACCGCGGCGCCGGAACGCGCGTCGGCCGAGTCGATAGAGGAACGTAGCCACCTGGGACCAATCCGTCGGGTTGGGGCGGGACGAAGACCCGGCGCGTGGGGGGAGGCAAGTGCTGACCGGGGTACTCCTCCATGCTCACCCGGGTACGTCGGCATGTGATCCGTCCCTGGGTCTGGACTGGCGTACTGCATTGGGTGTACAAGGCCCCCGTGTCCGTCACCCCCGGGTGGAGAACGCGACGATGGATGTACGCCACATCCGCTCCCGCGGGCAACCGGAACGGACGCCGTCCGCCCAGCAGGGCGACGAGGTGACCCGCACGGCTCCGATCCGCGGTCGCGTCCTGCCCTCGTTCGGCGACGACGGTCCTGAGCCCTCGTCACCGAAGGGCGGGCGGCGGGCACGTGCCGCCCGGCCTTCGGCGCACGGTCAGGGCGCGCTGTACTCGCTCACGACGTCCAGGACCCAGGTGCCACCGAACAGGTCCCTGAGCATTCCGCAGAGCGGCGCCCACTGCGCGGCCGCCGGCGGCTCCCGGTGTGCCGGGACCGGCCCGGAGCGCTCCTGGCCGAGCGGCTGGGCATCAGCTCGCGCGCCCCTGCGTCGCGACGCCGGTCGGCGCCGCGAAGTCGGCCCGGACCGCTGCCGGCTGGCCTCGGCTCCTGGTGGTGACCCGCCCTCGCCGCCGCCGGTGACGGCCCGCCCGCCCTCAAGACCGCCTTCGCCCACCGCTGTGCGAGGGCCGCGGGCGAGAGGGCGGTGCCGGACGCCGAGCGCGGCGGGACGGCTTGGGCAGGGACGAGAAGGGGAGGAGGGCGGGGCGAGGAGGGGGCGGGGCGGCCGGATTCGAACCGGCGTCCTCCGAGATGCTGTCGCGGCGCACTACCTCTGTGCTACGACCCCGCCTTGCCGGTGATCATATGTGATGCTTCCGCGCCTCGGGAGGGTTCACACCCGCTGGGTGTGGTCCGCAGGCGTGGACTTCCCCGCCATGCTCCCCGTCACGATGCGCGACCCGCTGTGCAGGCGCAGCGAGACGGCGACGAAGGCGATCGCGGCCAGCGTCATCGCGGCGCCCGCCCATGCCGTGGCGGCGTAGCCGAGGCCCGCGTCGATCACGGTGCCGCCCAGCCAGGGGCCGCCGGTGTTGCCCAGGTTGAACGCGGCGGTCGTCGTCGCGCCCGCGAGGGTGGGCGCGGCGCCGGCGACGTTGAACAGGCGCGCGTTGAGGGCCGGGGCCGTGTAGAACGCGGAGACGCCGAGCAGCAACGACAGGGCGATCACCACGGCCGGGGTCGACGCGAACAGTGCCAGTGCCGCCAGCAGCACGGTCGAGCCGGTGATGCCGGAGAGCAGCACGCCGAACAGGTGGGCGTCGGCGACCCGGCCGCCGACGGTCGTGCCGATCAGCGCGCCGACGCCGAAGAGCGCCAGCACGGCCGGCACCCAGCCGTCCGCCAGCCCGGCCACGTCGGTGAGCAGTGGTGCGAGGTACGAGAAGGCGCAGAACACACCGCCGGCCGCGAGCGCGGTCGCCGCGATGGACAGCCAGACCTGGCGGTCACGGTAGATGGCCAGTTCGCCCTTCAGCCGGGACCGGCGCTCGGGCAGCTGGATGCGCGGGATCAGGGTCACCACGCCTACGAGCGCGACGGCGGACGCGGCGCCCACCGCCCAGAACGCGGACCGCCAGCCCAGGTGTTCGCCGAGGAACGCGCCCGCGGGCACACCGAGGACGTTGGCGATCGACAGTCCGCCGATCATCACCGCCATCGCGCGGGCCCGTGCGGTCCGGGGCACCATCGCGATGGCGACGGCCGCGCCCACCGCCCAGAAGCCTGCACAGGCCAGGGCGCTCACGACACGCGAGACGAAGAGGACCTCGTACGACGTGGCCAGCGCACCGGCGGCCTGACCGAGTCCGAACACCGAGATCAGGGAGACCAGCGTGATCTTCCGGGGGAGCCGCAGGGTCGCGACCGCGAGCAGGGGCGCGCCGACCACCATGCCGACGGCGAAGGCCGATATCAGCAGGCCGGCTCGCGGGATCGACACGCCCATGTCGTCGGCGATGGGCGGCAGCAGTCCGGAGAGCATGAACTCGCTCGTGCCGAGCGCGAACACGGAGAGGCCGAGGATGTAGACGGCGAGCGGCATGCGGGGCGCCGCGGGCCGTAGGGGGGAATCGGGCATGACAGGTGTCAACCAAGATCACCTTGTCGCCATTCCCGCACGGCCCTTCGTCTCACGGTGCGGGGCACCTGCCATGGGGGGTTGAGTACACCCCCGCCCGGGGGCTGGACCCAGTGATCCTCCGCCGGGGTCCTGACAGGGTCGTCGGTGAGCGAACCGCACCGCCCGCACCCGTCGGGCGACCATCACCAGGGGGAAGACCCATGCACCCGAAGCGCCTCGCCGCCGCAGTCCTGCTCGCCGCGACACTGACCGGGGCGTTCGCCCCCGTGGCGGCGGCCCGCCCGACCGACCCGGTGCAACGCGAACTGGACCTGCTCGTCGAACGCGACGGCGTGCCGGGCGCGCTCGCGTACGACGGCGGGGTGACGCGTACCTCCGGTGTCGCGGACGTAACTTCGGGCCGGCCGATGGTCGACGAGCGGGGCCGGTTCCGGCTCGCCAGCAACACCAAGGCGTTCACCGCCGCGGCGGTGATGCGCCTGGTGGCGGACGGTCGGCTGGGCCTCGGCGACCGCGCGGGCACCTACGTGCCCCAGCTGGCCCACAGCCGCATCACCGTACGGCAGTTGCTGAAGCAGACCAGTGGGCTGCCGGAGTACTCCGCGCTGGTCGACTGGAGCCGGCCCGGAACGCCCGAGGAGTACCTGGCCCTCGCCCTCGGCGAGAAGCCCGGCTTCGAGCCCGGCACCGACTGGGGCTATTCCAACACCAACTACCTGGTGCTCGGCATGGTGATCGACGAGGTGTCGGGCGTCGGCTTCCGCACGTACGTCGAGCGCACGATCCTGCGTCCCCTGGGCCTCGACGACACCTACTGGCCCGCGCCCGGCGAGCTGACCCTGCGTGGACCGCACGCCCGCAATTACGGCGTCCACCCGGCGCACCCGGAGGCCGGAAGGGTGGACGTGACCGAGCTGCCGGGGTACGAGTTCGGCGCGTCCGGCGGGCTCGTCTCCACTCCCGGGGACCTCAACGCCTTCTGGGACGGCCTGTTCGGCGGCCGGCTCCTGCCCGGCTGGGCGGTGCGCCTGATGACACGCGACACGACCGACGTCGGGGGCCGCGACGTCTATCCGGCGGGCAGCCGCTACGGCTACGGCGTCGCCTCGATACCGCTCAGCTGCGGCGGGGTCTACTGGGGCCACGGCGGCGATCTGCCCGGCGGTTCGGTGGGCGGCGGCCGGGCCACCGGAGGCCGGGGCACCGTGACCGTCTACACCACGACCTGGGCGGCCGAGGGGGACCGTCTGCGCCATCTCCAGGGGGCGGTGGACGCGGCCCTGTGCGCCAAGGACCACTGACGCCCACACACCGGCGGGGGGGTGGGCCTCCGCAGGACACAGAAGCGTACGTTCGTACGCTCACGCCGGTAGGCTCCGCGCATGACTGTTGACGTACTGCGCCGGCCCGCGCCGGCCGAACGGCGGGCTCGCGCGGCCGTCGCCGCGCTGTTCTTCACCAACGGGGCCCTGTTCGCCAATCTCCTGCCGAGGTATCCGCAGATCAAGGAGGACCTCGGCATCGGCAACGCCGCGTACGGGCTGGCCGTGGCGGCGTTCCCGGCGGGCGCGATCGCGGCCGGGCTCGCCGCCGGGATACTCGTCCGCCGGTTCGGCTCGGCGCGGGTGGCGGTCGGCGGCACACTGCTGACCGGCGTGGGCATCCTCGCCGCCGGCCTGGCGGACTCGGTGGTGGTGTTCGCCGGGGCGCTGTTCCTGGCCGGGGCGATGGACGCGTTCACCGACGTCGCGCAGAACGCCCACGGCCTGCGGGTGCAGCGCCGCTACGGACGCTCCATCATCAACTCGTTCCACGCCATCTGGTCCATCGGCGCCGTCACCGGCGGGTCCATGGCCGCCGGCGCGATCGCGCTCGGCGTCTCCCGCGGCCAGCACCTGCTGTTCTCCGCCGTGCTGTTCGCGGTCGTGTCGTGCGTCGCCCTGCGGTTCTGCCTGCCCGGCCCCGACACCGAACCGGTCGTGGAGCCCGACGCCGCGGGCGGCGCGCCGCGACCGTCGCGGCCTGCGGCGGCGGGCCTCCGGATCGGCCGGGTGCTGGCGGCGCTCGTCCTCATCGCCACGGCCGGCACGCTCGTCGAGGACGCGGGCAGTTCCTGGGCGACCCTCTACCTGTCCGACTCGCTGCACGCGTCGGTGGCGCTGGCCGCCTCCGGCTATGTCGCCCTGGTGGGGGCCCAGTTCGTCGGCCGCCTCATCGGTGACCGGCTCGTGGACCGGTTCGGCCAGCGCGCGGTGGCCCGTTCCGGCGCACTCGTCGCGGCGACCGGCATGGCGCTGGCGCTGGCCGTGCCCACGGTGCCCGGGACGATCCTCGGCTTCGCCGCGGCGGGGTTCGGGGTGGCGACCCTGGTCCCGGCGGCGATGCACGAGGCCGACGAACTGCCCGGCCTCAAGCCCGGGTCGGGGCTGACCATCGTGTCCTGGCTGATGCGACTGGGCTTCCTGGTCTCCCCGCCGGTCGTCGGGCTGGTCGCCGACGCGGCGAGCCTTCGCGTGGGGCTGCTGGTGGTGCCGCTCGCGGGGCTCCTCGTCCTCCTGTGCGCCGGAGTGCTCCAGCCCCGGCGACGCTGAACGGCTCCGCCGGACGGGCAGGTCTCCGGGCGGGCAGATCTCCGGGCGGCCAGGTCTCCGGGCGGCCAGGGAGTGTACGTCCGTACGCTCCAGTGGGTACGATCGCGCGCATGCCGACGGACTACTTCGCTGACGACCCCCGCACCCCTCTCGAACGCATGCTGGCGGGCGACCTCTACATCGCCGACGATCCCGAGATCGCCCGCAGGCAGCAGCGGGCCGTGCGGCTGGCCGCCCGCTACCAGACCGCCTATGTGGAGGACGCGGAGTCCGCCCAGCCGGTCCTCACGGAGCTCCTCGGCTCCCTGGGCGCCGAGGCGCACGTGCGGCCACCGCTGTACGTCGACTACGGCAGCAACATCACGATCGGTGCGCGCACCTTCGTCAACTACAACCTGACCGCGCTCGACGTCGCCGCGATCACCATCGGCGAGGACTGCCAGATCGGTCCCAACGTCCAGCTGCTCACCCCCACGCATCCCCTGGAGGCCGAGCCCCGGCGCGACAAGCTGGAGGCCGCCCGGCCCATCACCATCGGCGACAACGTCTGGCTGGGCGGGGGCGCCATCGTCCTGCCCGGGGTGACCATCGGCGACAACGCCGTCATCGGGGCCGGAGCGGTCGTGACGAAGGACGTGCCGGCGAACGTCGTCGCCGTCGGCAACCCCGCCCGGCCGGTCCGGACCGTGTGAACCCGCTGCCATGGCAACCGGACACACGGACCCGCAACGGCGTGACCGCATCATCACCGCCACCCTCGACCTCATCGCCGAGGAGGGCATCGCACGCGTCTCCCACCGGAAGATCGCCGCGCGCGCCGGTGTTCCCCTGGGGTCGATGACGTACCACTTCAGCGGCATCGACCAGCTGCTGCGGGAGGCGTTCGGCCGTTTCACGGACCACATCGTCGCCGTGTTCGACGCCCACCTCGGCGCCGCCGCCGACCGCGACCAGGCCAGGGCGGCGGTGGCCGACCTCGTGCACGAGCTGTCGGAGGGGAGCCAGCGCGATCTGGTGCTCACCCAGGAGCTGTACACCCTCGCCGCGCGCCAGCCGGTCTACCGCGAGCTCACCCACGAGTGGATGCGCCGCAGCCGCGTCCACCTGGAGAAGCACTTCGACCCGGACACGGCCCGCCAGCTCGACGCCCTCATCGAGGGCCTGACCCTGCACCGCGCCCTCGCCAGGGAACCCCACGGGCGGGCGCTCACCCTGGAGGCCATCGCCCGCGTCACCACCACGGACCGGCGCGCCCCTTAGGACCTGTCCGGCGTTCCCGCCGTCCGCCCGGAGGCGGGAGGCAGTCGGGAACGGCCGGACAGGCCCTGCGCGAAGGCGCCCCACAGACGCGGTGCCGCGTGCGCGGCCCCGGGTGGACGGCGACGCGTGGCTACAGCGTGCGCTCCAGGCGGTCCGCCACCAGCTTCACGAACCGGGCCGGCTCCTTCGGCCGGCCTCCCTCGGCGAGTACCGCCAGGGCGTGGAGCAGGTCCGCGGTCTCGGTGAGCTCCGTCCGGTCCTCCTGCTCCGTGTAGGCCCGGTTCAGGGACTTCACCAGCTGGTGCTCCGGGTTGAGTTCGAGGATCCGCTTGGCGTGGGGCACCTCCTGGCCCATGGCCCGGTACATGTTCTCCAGCGCGGGCGTGAGCTCGTTCGCGTCGGAGACGACACAGGCCGGTGAGACCGTGAGGCGGGAGGAGAGACGGACCTCCTTGACGTCCTCGCCCAGGTGCTCCGTCATCCAGCCGAGCAGCCCGGCGTACTCCTCGCCCTGCGCGTCCTTCTCCGCCTCGCTCTTCTCGTCCTGCGTACCGCCCAGGTCGATCTCGCCCTTGGCCACCGAGCGCAGCTGCCTGCCCTCGTACTCCCCCACCGCGTCGACCCACACCTCGTCCACGGCGTCGGTGAGCAGCAGGACCTCGACGCCCTTGGCGCGGAACGCCTCCATGTGCGGGGAGCTCTCCATGGCCTGCCGGGACTCGCCCGTCATGAAGTAGATGTGCTCCTGGCCGTCCTTCATCCGCTCCACGTAACTCTTCAGCGTGGTCGGCTCGTCGGCGTCGTGCGTGGTCGCGAAGGAGCAGGCGGCGAGGATCGCCTCACGGTTCTCGGTGTCGGTCACCAGTCCTTCCTTGAGGACCGCGCCGAACTCCCGCCAGAACGTGGAGTAGTTCTCCGGCGCGGAGGTCATCAGGTCCTTGACCGTCGACAGGACCTTCTTCGTCAGGCGACGCTGGATCATGCGGATGTGGCGGTCCTGCTGGAGGATCTCGCGGGAGACGTTGAGCGAGAGGTCCTGCGCGTCGACGACGCCCTTGACGAAACGGAGGTAGGGCGGCAGCAGCTCCTCGCAGTCGTCCATGATGAAGACGCGCTTCACATAGAGCTGCACGCCCCGCTGGTAGCCCTGGGTGAACAGGTCGTGCGGGGCGTGGGAGGGCACGAAGAGCAGGGCCTGGTACTCGAAGGTGCCCTCCGCCTGCAGCCGGATCGTCTCCAGCGGGTCGCGCCAGTCGTGGCTGATGTGCTTGTACAGCTCGTGGTACTCGTCGTCGGACACCTCGGTGCGCGGACGCGCCCACAGGGCCTTCATCGAGTTGAGCGTCTCGGCCTCACCGGCCTCGGCGCCCTCGGCGCCCGCCTCCGGCAGCAGGCGGACCGGCCAGGTGATGAAGTCCGAGTAGCGCTTGACGATCTCCTTGATCTTCCAGGTGGACGTGTAGTCGTGCAGCTGGTTCTCGGAGTCGGCGGGCTTGAGGTGGAGGGTGACCGTGGTCCCCTGCGGCGCCTCGTCGACCCGCTCCAGGGTGTAGGTGCCCTCGCCGCGCGAGCTCCAGCGCGTGCCCTGGGTCTCACCGGCGCGCCGGGTCACCAGGGTGACTTCGTCCGCCACCATGAAGGCCGAGTAGAAGCCGACGCCGAACTGTCCGATGAGTCCGTCCGCCCCGGCGGCGTCCTTGGCCTCGCGCAGCTCCTGCAGGAACTTCGCCGTGCCCGAGTTGGCGATGGTGCCGATGAGGTGGGTGACCTCGTCGTAGGACATCCCGATGCCGTTGTCCCGCACGGTGAGGGTGCGGGCTTCCTTGTCGACCTCGAGCTCGATGTGCAGGTCGCTCACGTCGACGCCGGGAGTGTCGTCCCGCAGGGCGGCGAGGCGCAGCTTGTCCAGGGCGTCGGAGGCGTTGGAGACGAGCTCGCGCAGGAAGACATCCTTGTTCGAGTAGACGGAGTGAATCATCAGCTGCAGAAGCTGACGCGCCTCTACCTGGAACTCAAACGTTTCGGTCGGCATGGCTGGTGACTACCTCACAGGTCAGCGATCGTCTGTACGGCGTGTACTGCCCGATTTCTCTGGCGGAAGTCACTCTAGAACAGCTCGCGTTCCCATCGGGCTGGCCTTCGCTCCGGGCCCGCCTTCCGGGCGGACGCGGGCCCCTCCCGCCGGGTGCGCGCGGCCTCCGGGCCGCCTCTAGACCACCTCGGCCATCTCGCTCTTCAGCTCGGTCGCCTTGCGCAGGAGGCCTCGCATGAGGACGACGAGCATGGCGAACGCGGCTCCCGTCCCGGCGGCCACGACCGCGGCGCCCAGCGTGCTGTCGATGTCCATGCCGCCGTCGGGAGAGGGGATCTCGGCCAGGGCCAGGTGCCCGGTGACGCCGACCGCCAGCAGCGTCGCCACCACCGAGGACCCGATGATGGTGTCGACCCAGCGGAAGGCCCGGGGCGTGAAGATCGCGTCGCGCCGGACCATGCCGAGC
The DNA here is from genome assembly GCF_019049165.1 of Streptomyces sp. AC627_RSS907. Taxonomy (NCBI): domain Bacteria; kingdom Bacillati; phylum Actinomycetota; class Actinomycetes; order Kitasatosporales; family Streptomycetaceae; genus Streptomyces; species Streptomyces sp. AC627_RSS907. The sequence continues at coordinate 102,851 of NZ_JAGMUE010000005.1, read as the reverse complement.
AGCATCCACACCGCGACGAGCGCGACTTGGACACAGGCGACGCCGACGACGGCCACCGTCACGTAGGGCGCGGCGAACGGGGCGTACGGCGGGAAGCGGTCGACCTCCTCGGACGCCGTCGACGGGATGACCACGAGCTGTCCGAAGAGACCGATCAGCATCGCTGTGACGATGCCGCCCCTGAGGAGGGCGATGAAGAGACGGTGCATGTATCGATCATCAATGGAAATCAATCGAAAATCAATCGGTCGGCTCAGCCTCCCGGCCGTACGCACAAGGGTGAGGACCATATGTGCAAGATGCCGGACATCTCCGCGATTGCATCTCCCCCTCCACC
>NZ_JAGMUE010000005.1:0-102438 GCF_019049165.1 Streptomyces sp. AC627_RSS907 | reverse complement strand
GCGGAAGGCACCCGCCGCGGGGAATCCGGTCGGCGACATTGACGGGAAGTCAGGGGCGCGTGCACATTACTTGTGAGTAGAACCACCGGTAACCCCCGGCCTCACTCTCACGGAACAGCGCACACCCAGGGCGCCGTCGCGCCCGCCCCCGTCCCCCCACGCCCCCGTGCCCACGCCCGGAGAAAGAGAGAGCCCATGCCGAAGCACGCCGTCCGTCGTCGTGTCATGACCGCGGCAGTCGCCGCCGTCGGCACCCTGGCCCTCGGCCTCACCGACGCCACCGCCCACGCCACCACCTCCGTGGACTACGTCGCCCTCGGCGACAGCTACAGCGCCGGCTCGGGCGTCCTGCCCGTGGACCCCACCAATCTGCTCTGTCTGCGCTCCACCGCGAACTACCCCCACGTCATCGCCGCCGCGACGGGCGCCCGCCTCAAGGACGTCACCTGCGGCGCCGCCCAGACCGCGCACTTCACGCAGGCCCAGTACCCGGGCGTCGGCCCCCAGGTGGACGCGCTCAGCGCCGACACGGACCTGGTCACCCTGACCATCGGCGGCAACGACAACAACACGTTCGTCAACGCCGTGACGGCCTGCGGCTCCGCGGGCCTCCTCAGCGGAGGCAAGGGCAGCCCGTGCAAGGACCGGCACGGCACGACCTTCGACGACCAGATCGACGTCAACACCTATCCCGCGCTCAAGGCCGCGCTGCGCGACGTCCGCGCCAAGGCCCCCAACGCCCGGGTGGCAGCCCTGGGTTACCCGTGGATCACTCCGGCGACCGCGGACCCGTCCTGTTTCGCGAAGCTGCCGATCGCCTCCGGCGACGTCCCGTACCTGCGGGGCATTCAGGCGCACCTCAACGCCGTCGTCCGGCGCGCCGCCGAGGAGACCGGTGTCACCTACGTGGACTTCTCGGGGGTGTCCGACGGCCACGACGCCTGTGCGGCCCGCGGCACCCGCTGGATCGAACCACTCCTCTTCGGCCGGAGCCTCGTCCCCGTCCACCCCAACGCCCTCGGTGAGCGGCGCATGGCCGAGCACGCCATGAGCACCCTCGGCCTGAGCTGAGGACCCGCGCCCCGCGTAACCTGACCCCGTGCCGTCACCCCGTCTCCGCCGCGTCGCCGTCCTCGTGCTCGAGGGGGCGAAGCCGCTCGACGTGGGCATTCCCGCGCAGGTGTTCACGACGCGCGCCAGCATGCCGTACGACGTGCGGGTGTGCGGTGCGGCGCCCGGCCTCGTGACCGGCGGTGACGGCCTGGCGTACCACGTGGCGCACGGCCTCGACGCGCTGGCGTGGGCCGACGTCGTCTTCCTGCCCGGTTACCGGTCCCCCGACCTGGACGAGCCGCCCGGAGCCGTCGTCGACGCGCTGACGGCGGCCCACGAGCGGGGGGCGCGGCTCGCCGCCATCTCCACGGGCGCCTTCGCGCTCGCCGCGACGGGCCTGCTCGACGGCAGACGCGCCACCACGCACTGGCACTACACGCGGGCGCTCGCGGCGAAGCACCCTCGCGTGCGGGTCGACGAGAACGTGCTGTTCGTCGACGAGGGCAGCGTGCTGACGTCCGCGGGCGCCGCCTCGGGCATCGACCTGTGCCTGCACATACTGCGCGGCGACCTCGGGGTCGCCGCCTCGAACCACGCGGCACGGCGCCTCGTCGCGGCCCCCTACCGCAGCGGCGGCCAGGCGCAGTACGTGCCGCGCAGCGTGCCCGAGCCGCTGGGCGAGCGGTTCGCCGCCACCCGCGAGTGGGCACTGCGCCGGCTCGGCGAGCCCCTCACCCTGGAGGCACTCGCCCGGCACGCGGCGGTGTCGGCACGCACGTTCTCGCGGCGCTTCGTCGAGGACACGGGGTACACGCCGATGCAGTGGGTCATGCGCGCCCGCATCGACATGGCCCGTGAACTGCTCGAACGCTCGGAGCGGAGCGTCGAGCAGATCGCCGCCGACGTCGGTCTGGGCACCGGCTCCAATCTGCGGCTTCACTTCCAGCGCATCCTCGGCACCACACCGAGCGAGTACCGGCGCACCTTCGCCCGCGGCGAGTAGTCCGCCGCGGGTCCGGGGCGCGTGGCGCGATCCTTGCGAACCGTGGCACTCGCGCCGCTGCCGCACGCGGGCGGCGCGCGCGAGTCTGGTGGCGAAGGACCCGTGGAACGAAGGGACACACCACTCATGACGCGCATCGGCATCAACGGCTTCGGCCGCATCGGACGCAACGTCCTGCGCGCCCTGCTCGAACGCGACACCAAGCTCGAGGTGGTCGCCGTCAACGACCTCACGGAGCCCGCCGCCCTGGCCCGTCTGCTCGCCTTCGACTCGACGGCCGGACGGCTCGGCCGCCCGGTGAGCGTCGACGGTGACACCCTCGTCGTCGACGGTCACCGCATCAGGGTGCTCGCCGAGCGCGAGCCGGCGCGACTGCCGTGGGCGGAGCTCGGCGTCGACATCGTGCTGGAGGCGACCGGCCGCTTCACCTCGGCCGACGCCGCCCGCGCCCACATCACCGCGGGCGCGAGGAAGGTCCTGGTCAGCGCGCCGTCGAACGGTGCCGACGTCACGCTCGCGTTCGGCGTCAACACCGACGCGTACGACCCGGCCGCGCACACGATCGTCTCCAACGCGTCCTGCACCACCAACGCGCTCGCGCCGCTGGCCGCCGTGCTCGACGAGCTGGCCGGCATCGAGCACGGCTTCATGACCACGGTGCACGCCTACACGCAGGAGCAGAACCTCCAGGACGGCCCGCACCGCGACCCCCGCCGGGCCCGTGCCGCCGGCGTCAACATCGTGCCGACCACGACGGGCGCCGCCAAGGCGATCGGCCTCGTGCTGCCGAACCTCGACGGCAGGCTGTCCGGCGACTCGATCCGCGTGCCGGTACCGGTGGGTTCGATCGTCGAGCTCAACACCACCGTCGCCCGTGACGTGACGCGCGAGGACGTGCTGGCCGCCTACCGCGCCGCCGCCGAGGGACCGCTCGCCGGCGTCCTCGAGTACTCGGAGGACCCGCTGGTGTCCTCGGACATCACGGGCAACCCGGCCTCGTCGATCTTCGACTCGGCCCTGACCCGGGTCGACGGACGTCACATCAAGGTCGTCGCCTGGTACGACAACGAGTGGGGCTTCTCCAACCGCGTGATCGACACGCTCGGGCTGCTCGCCGCGCGATGAAGGGGCAGCCGGTTCGGCATCACGGGGGCCCGCAGGTCACAATGGTGCGATGAGCAATTCCAAGGTTTACTTCGACATCGACATCGACGGTCAGGATGCGGGCCGCATCGTCTTCGAACTCTTCGAGGACGTCACCCCCAAGACCGCCAAGAACTTCATCGAGCTGGCCACCGGCGAGCACGGCTTCGGCTACGCGGGTTCCCCGTTCCACCGTGTGATCCCGCAGTTTATGCTCCAGGGCGGTGACTTCACCCGGGGCGACGGCACCGGTGGCAAGAGCATCTACGGCGAGAAGTTCGCCGACGAGAACTTCACGCTGAAGCACACCGGTCCCTACCTGCTCTCCATGGCGAACGCGGGTCCGAACACCAACGGCTCGCAGTTCTTCATCACCACCGTCCCGACCCCGTGGCTGGACGGCAAGCACGTCGTCTTCGGCAAGGTCGTCGAGGGCACGGACGTGGTGGACCGGATCGAGGGCTACGGCTCCTCCCCGACGGGCCGCACCTCCGCGAAGATCACGGTGCGGGAGTCCGGCCGCCTGTAGGGCTGCGGGCAGCACGAGGACCCGAAGGGACGGGGCCCACCGTGTGCGGTGGGCCCCGTCCCGTCCCGTCTGGTGGGGGGCGCCGGGTGGTGCGACGCTGGGGTGGACAGGCGCCCGACGAAGCCAACCCCGGGAGGGCCGATGGGACGGGACGTCCCGGAGCTGGTCTTCACCCGTGAGGACCGGCGCCGGTACCGGATCAAGATGCAGGAGTGCCTCGAGGCCTTCGCGCAGATGCTGCGCGAGTCCCGGTTCGAGACCGAGCGGCCCCAGGTGGGGCTGGAGATCGAGCTGAACCTGGTCGACGACAAGGCCGAGCCGGCGATGCGCAACATCGACGCGCTCGAAGCGATCGCGGACCCCGCCTGGTCCACCGAGCTCGGGCGGTTCAACCTGGAGATCAACGTGCCTCCCCGCCGGCTGACGGCGGGCGGCCCCGACTCCTGGGAGACCGAGATCCGCGCCGCCCTGAACCACGCCGAGGACCGGGCCAGGTCGGTCGGCGCCCATCTGATCATGGTCGGCATCCTTCCCACGCTGCGCCAGTCGGACGTGGGCGAGGCGGCCCTCTCGGAGAACCCGCGCTACCGGCTGCTCAACGACCAGGTGTTCGCGGCCCGGGGCGAGGACCTGCACATCGAGGTGGACGGCGTCGACCGGTTGCGGACCTACGCGGACACGATCACGCCGGAGGCCGCCTGCACCAGCACGCAGTTCCACCTCCAGGTGTCCCCGGAGGAGTTCGCCGACTACTGGAACGCGGCCCAGGCGATCGCCGGGGTCCAGGTCGCCCTCGCGGCCAACTCGCCCTTCCTGCTCGGCAAGGAGCTCTGGCACGAGAGCCGCATCCCCCTGTTCGAGCAGGCCACCGACACCCGGCCCCAGGAGATCAAGGCGCAGGGCGTGCGGCCCCGGGTGTGGTTCGGGGAGCGGTGGATCAACAGCGTCTTCGACCTCTTCGAGGAGAACCTGCGCTACTTCCCCGCGCTGCTGCCGCTGTGCGACGAACAGGACCCCGCGCAGACGCTGGACCGCGGCGACATCCCCGAACTGGGCGAGCTCACCCTCCACAACGGCACCATCTACCGCTGGAACCGGCCCGTCTACGCCGTCGCCGACGACAAACCGCACGTCCGGGTGGAGAACCGGGTCCTGCCCGCCGGTCCGACCGTCGCCGACATCCTCGCCAACGGCGCCTTCTACTACGGGCTCACCCGCGCCCTGGTGGAGGAGGACCGGCCGGTGTGGTCGCGGATGTCCTTCTCGGTCGCCGAGGACAACCTGCACACGGCGGCCCGGCACGGTATCGAGGCGCGGCTGTACTGGCCCGGCATGGGCGAGGTGCCCGTGCCCGAACTCGTCCTGCGACGGCTGCTGCCGCTGGCGCACCGGGGGCTGGAACTCTCCGGCATGGACGCGGCCTGGCGGGAGCCGCTGCTCGGCATCATCGAGCAGCGGTGCGTCACCGGCCGCAACGGGGCGGTCTGGCAGAAGGAGATGTTCCACCACATCGACGCCACCGCCCGGCCGGGCCGCCACGAGGCCCTGCGGCGGATGACCCAGCAGTACATGGAGTACATGCACCTCAACGCCCCGGTCCACACCTGGCCGGTCGACTGAACGTCCGGGGCCGCGCGCGGCACGCGCCCACGACCAGAGAGGCGGCAGACGATGTGCCGATGGCTTGCCTACTCCGGTACCCCCGTGCTGCTCGAGACGATCCTGTACGAGCCGGAGCACTCGCTGATCGACCAGAGCCTGCACTCCCGGATGGGCGTCGAGACGACCAACGGGGACGGGTTCGGCGTCGGATGGTTCGGCCCGGAGATGCGGACGCCCGCGATCGTCCGGGAGATCGGGCCGGCGTGGAGCAACCGCAATCTGCGGGAGATCGCGGGACACGTCCGTTCGCCCCTGTTCTTCGCGCACATCCGGGCCTCGACGGGCAGCCCGGTGCAGCAGACCAACTGCCACCCCTTCCGCCACGGCCGGTGGATGTGGATGCACAACGGCGCGATCGCCGAGTTCCACCGGCTCCGGCGTGACCTCGCCCTGGCCGTCGCCCCCCGGCTCTTCCGCGACATCGAGGGGTCGACGGACTCGGAGCTGATGTTCTTCCTGGCCCTCACGCTGGGCCTGGAGCAGGACCCGCCGGGGGCCGTGGCACGGATGGCGGGGCTGGTGGAGGAGGTCGGCCATGAGCACGGTGTCGAACACCCCTTGCAGATGACGGTCGCCGTGACCGACGGACGCCGGCTCTGGGCGTTCCGCTACTCCAGCCAGGGGGACTCACGCTCGCTGTACTACAGCACCCGCGTGGAGACCCTGCGCTCGCTCCATCCCGGGATGTCGTTCCTCCAGGAGGTGTCCGACGACACCCGCCTGATCGTGTCGGAACCCCTGGGCAACCTGCCCGGCGTCTGGAACAAGGTCCCCGAGAGCAGCTACGGCGTCGTCCAGCCCGAGGGAGACGCCCTGTTCGCCTTCACTCCGCAGGCGGCCTGACCCGGCGGAGCCGGTCCGTGTGGTGGGTGAGGGTGTCGATGCGAGCGGCCAGCTCGGGATGGCGGGCCGAGAGGTGATGCCGGGCGCTGGTCAGTGGCCCGATGAGCCCGGCGGCGTCGTCGTGGCCCAGCGCCCGCACGAGAGCGGTGCGGGCCTCGGCCGGCAGACCGGCGAGGGCGGTGATCTGGCCGGCGAGCTGACGGAGGTCGGCGGCGTTACCGCGGGCCCAGGTGGTGACGGCGCGGTCGGCGGCGCGGCGGTCCCGGGTGGCGCGGACGCGTTGTTCGCCGGTGGTGCCGGGTGCTCCCGGGCGCAGGCGCAGGTAGCGGCGTTCCGCGGCCTGCCGGCTGGCGACGCCGAGGGGATGGGCGAGGTCGGCCCAGCTCGCGCCTGCCTCGCGGGCGGTCTCGATCAGTCCCGTCTCCCACCCCGCCAGCTGGTCGCGCACCTCGCGCAGGAGCAGCAGCGCGGCCAGTGCCTGCTCGGAGCTGACCTCGGAGCCGGGCTGCTCCCCGGCCGGCGGTGTCTGGGCGGTGCGCACCGCCTCGTCGATCGCCGCCAGCGCTGCCTCGGCGGCGAGGAAGGACGCGGGCCGGGAACCGGGTTCCTGCGGGTCTGCGGTCATGGGTCACCTCCGCTCGATCACGTCACCCGACGGGTGACACCATCACTTGTCATCATTTCGATGACATGCTACAAGAAAAGCAGGAAGCAGCGCATGAGCGGTTCTGCTCGAAGTGGAGGTGTTCACGATGCTGATGCGCACCGATCCTTTCCGTGAGTTCGACCGGCTCACCCAGCAGCTGTTCGGCAACGCGTCCGGCACCTGGTCGCGTCCCACGGCGATGCCGATGGACGCCTACCGGGAGGGTGACGCGTACGTGATCGCACTCGATCTGCCCGGTGTCGACCCGGACGCGATCGACATCGATGTCGAGCGGAACATGCTGACCGTCCGGGCCGAGCGCCGGCCCGTCACCAAGGGTGACGACGTCCAGATGGAGCTCTCGGAGCGTCCGCTGGGCGTGTTCTCCCGCCAGGTGATGCTGGCCGACACCCTGGACACCGAGCACATCAGTGCCGACTACGACGCGGGCGTGCTCACCCTGCGCGTCCCGATCGCCGAGCGGGCCAAGCCCCGCAAGATCTCCATCAGCGGGGGCGCGGACCGCAAGGAGATCTCCGGCTGAGGCAGAGCCCCGCTCCCGGTCGCGGAGGGCGGACGGCCACCCCGCCCTCCGCCTCCTGCCCGCGCGCCGGCAGGAAGCGCCCAGGGAAGGAGTACCCCGATGGCCATGCGGTGGGACGTGTTCCTCGACCGGGTACAGGAACGCGGCGAGTACCCGACCCGCGCCGAGGCGGACCGCGCCGCGCGCACCGTGCTGGCGCTCCTCGGCGCACACCTGGTCGGTGAGGTACGGGCAGAGCTGGCCGCCCGGCTCCCGGAGACCTTCGCCCTGATCCTGCTCAACCCGCTCCAGGCCGCCGAACCCCTCTCCGCCGAGCGGTTCGTACGGGCCACCGCGGCGTGGATCGAGGGGGCCACGGAACAGACCGCGGCCTGGGACATCGGCGCCGTGCTCAGCGTGACCGCCGACGCGGCGGGCGAGGAGCTGGTCCGCCGGGTCCTGCTCCAGCTCCCGCCCGGATACGACCTGCTCTTCGGTCGGCCGCAGGACGGCACGGCCCCCGGCCCGCACGCCCGGTGACCGACGCGCCCGTGTTCCGCCGGTCACCGGCCGATCCCCTTCAGACAGACCCCGACAGCGAGAAAGGCGTCCTCCACCGATGCAGTCCACGACGGCCCCGGCGTCCATCACCACCGAACCGGCCATGACGTTCGGCCAGTTGCTGGAGCAGGTCCGCTACGACGGCGCCTACCCCACCCGCGAGCGAGCCGAAGACGTCGTCACCGCCGTCCTGGCCGCCCTCGGCCGCCGCGTCACCGGCGAGGAACGTGTCGAACTGGCGGCCCGCCTCCCCCTCGAAGCCCGCCGGATCTTCGCCTCCCAGATCCCCGGAACGGACTCGATGACCGGCTGGGCCTTCGTCCGGGACCTCGCCGCCCGCACCGGCGGCACCCTCGCGACCACTCGCTGGGACGTCGGCTCCGTCCTGGGCGTCGTCGCGCGCCTCGCCGGGCCCGCCCTGCTGGACCGCGTCCTCGCCCAGCTCCCCTCCGGCTACGCGATCCTCTTCGGACGCGCGGAACTCACCCAGGCGGCCTGACGCCCGGAGCCCCGTCGACAGGACCACGGGACATTCTTCCCGCCCGTGGAGCACCCCGTCGTACGCACCCGTCCCGGGACCGGGCGGCGGACGCTGTTCGTCACAACACGTCCCGCACCACGCACATCCCGGGGCATGGACCGGGACGAGAGCGACCGGCTGCTGCGCCACCTGTTGCGGCAGGCGCACGTTCCCGAGTACCAGGTGCGTCTCCGCCGGCAGCGCGGCGGCATCGCCTTCTGGGACAACCGGGCCGCGCAGCACTACGCGGTGGGCGACCACGGGTCCGGCCGCCGCGTCGCCGAACGCGTCGCCATCGAGGGCGACCGTCCCTTCTGGCACCGTGCCCGTGGGCCTCAGGCGGTGCTGCCGCCTGCGGCCCACGGGGTTCGCTACGCCGGGTCCTGCTCCTCGATCGCGGCCGGACGCAGCTGCGCGGCGCGGACGCGTTCGACATCGAGTTTGCGGCCCCGGTCGAAGCGGTAGATGCCGTTCTGCTCCTGGAAGACGTCGGTCAGCTGGGTGTAGCAGTAGCCGAACATGCCTCGGTCCCGCAGCAGCACCTCGGTGAGACCGCTGAACCGCTCGTGGAACTCCTCCTCGTCGCGGACCCGTTCGCCGTATCCCCAGGAGACGGTGCGGTCCTCGCCCGACCGGTCTGCGGCCGCCTCGGGGTCCCACCAGATGCCGCCGAACTCGCTGATGAAGTACGGCTGCCCGCGGTAGGGCTGCGAGTAGGGGGCGCCGTTCTCGTGGGTGTTGACGAAGGGGGTGTCCTTGGCGAGGCCGGACATCAGCCGGCGGAAGACCGCCGGGTCCTGCTCGTAGGTGTGGGCGTCGTAGATGTCGGTCTCGGCGACCCGATGGGCGTATCCGGAGGCGTCGATCACCGGCCGGGTGGTGTCCATGGCCTTGGTGGCCAGGAACATCGCGCGGGTCACGTCGTCGAGCTGCGTGATGCGGTCGTGCAGCTTCTGGTAGGTCTCGTTCAGCGGGCACCAGCCGATGATCGAGGGGTGCGAGTAGTCGCGCTCCAGGGCTTCCAGCCACTGCGCGACGTAGGAGGCGTCGGGGCGCTGGTTGTCGCCCGAGGAGCCGCCCGTCTCGCAGCCCCAGTCGCCGAACTCGCCCCAGACCAGGTAGCCGAGGCGGTCCGCGTGGTAGAGGAAGCGCTCCTCGAAGACCTTCTGGTGCAGCCGGGCTCCGTTGAAGCCCGCTTCCATGGCCAGCTCGATGTCCCGGACCAGCGCCTCGTCGGTCGGTGCGGTCATCAGCCCGTCCGGGTACCAGCCCTGGTCGAGGACGAGACGCTGGAAGAGCGGCCGCCCGTTGAGGAGGACGGCCTTGCCCCGCAGTGCCACGGCGCGCAGCCCGGCGTAGCTCTCCGCGCTGTCGACGACCTGCCCGGAGGCGTCGAGGAGTTCGAGGCGCAGGTCGTACAGGTGCGGGTCGTCGGGGCCCCACTCGCGTCGCCGGTCGTCCGGCACCGGCAGGTGCAGGCGCGGGGCGAGGTCCAGGTCGGCGCGGGCCTCGGCGCGGCTCACCTCGCCGTCGGCGTCACTGAGCACGGCGCGCACCCGGTGGCCGGGCCGGTTGCCGGACAGCGGCAGTTCGAGGTGGAAGGCGGAGCCGGCCAGGTCCGGGGTGATCCGGGGGCGGCGCAGGTGCACGTCGGGCACGGGCTCGAGCCAGACGGTCTGCCAGATGCCGGTCACCCGGGTGTAGTTGCAGTCGTGGTTGGCGTACTGCACGGCCTGCTTGCCGCGTGCCTGCGGGCCGGACCTGGGGTCGCGGGCCCGGGCGGTGACGACGGCCTCCTCCCCCGCCCCGGCGATGTCGCCGAGGTCGGCGGTGAAGGGGGTGAAGCCGCCGCGGTGCCGGGCCACCTCCCTGCCGTCCACCCACACGGTGGTGTCGTGGTCGACGGCGCCGAAGTGCAGCAGCACCCGGCGCCCGGCCCACGCCGCCGGCAGGGTGAGGGTCCGCCGGTACCAGACGGCCTCCAGGAAGTCGGTGTCGCCGATGCCGGACAGCTCGGACTCGGGCGGGAAGGGCACGAGGATCTCGTCGCGCAGTTCGCGGTCGAGCAGACCGCGTTCGAGCCCGCTGTCCCCTCGGTCCGTCTCGAACTGCCAGGCGCCGTTCAGGTTGAGCCAGTCGCGGCGCACGAACTGCGGTCGCGGGTACTCCGGGCGCGGTGCGGAGTGAGTGGGCACACATGCTCCAGTCGATCGGTGGGCCGGCGTGGTGTGCCGGGCCCGTGTGTACAGCGGGGGGAACGGGTCAGGAACCGCCGAGGCCGGTGGTGGCCACGGAGTTGACGATGCGGCGCTGGAAGAGGAGGAAGACCACGATCAGCGGCAGCGCCGCCAGCAGGGCCGATGCCATGGACTGCGCGTACTGGATGCCGTAGGCGTCCTTCACGGTGGCCAGTCCCACCGGGAGGGTCATCAGGTCGGGGTCGTTGGTCACGATGAACGGCCACATGAAGTTGTTCCACGCTCCGATGAAGACGAAGATCGCCACCGCGGCCACGATCGGCCGCGAGAGCGGCAGCACGATCGACCGGAAGACCCGCAGCTCGGAGGCGCCGTCGATCCGGGCCGCCTCCTCCAGCTCGCGGGGGATGCCGTCGAAGAACCGCTTGAGGATGAACACCATCATCGGGGCGACGACCTGGGGGAGGATGACCGCCGCGTAGGTGTCCACCAGGTTGAACAGGAGCATCTGCTCGAACAGCGGCACGACCAGCAGTTGCGGCGGGACCATGACGGCGGCGACGGTGACCGCGAGCAGCGCCCTGCGGCCGCGGAACGTGCCGCGCGAGAACCCGTACGCGGCGAGCGTGGAGACGGCCACGGTGATCAGGGTGACCAGCGCGGCGATCAGGAAGCTGTTGAGGGCCCAGACGGCCACGTTCCCGCGTTCGAGGATCTGCCGGTACGCCTCCAGGGTGAAGGCGCCCTTGAGCGGGGACAGTCCGGGGCTGGACACGTCCTGCTCGCTCTGGACGGAGGTGGCGATCGTCCACAGGAACGGCACCAGCCAGATGGCCGCCAGGACGGCCAGCGCCGTGCCGGCCAGGACGCGGGGCAGCCGGCCGTGGCCGAGGAGCAGGGGGGAGCCGGCTGTCTCGCGGGGTGGGCGGCGCCGCGGGCGGGGGGACGGTGCGGTGGCGGACACGGTCAGTCCTCCTGGCGGAAGAGGCGGAGCTGCACGAGCGAGACGACGATGACGAGCGCGAAGAAGAGATACGAGACGGCGGAGGCGTAACCGAGCCGGTAGCCGGTGAACCCGACGTCGTAGACGTACTCCAGTACGGGGCGGGTCGAGCCGTTCGGGCCGCCCTTGGTGAGGATGTAGATCTGGTCGAACACCTTGAGCGACGCGAGGATCTGCAGCAGGGCCACCAGCCCGGTGGTCCTGCGCAGTTGCGGCAGGGTGACGGACCACAGGCGCCGCCAGGCACCGGCGCCGTCGAGTGCCGCCGCCTCGTCGAAGGTCGCCGGCAGGGACTGGAGTGCCGCGAGGTAGAGCAGGAAGTTGAAGCCGACCGTCCACCAGACGGTGAGCGCGGCGATCGACCACATCGCGACGGACTCGTCGGAGAGCCACCCGACGGAGTCGAGGCCGAGCGTGCCGAGGAGTTGGTTGGCCAGGCCCAGGTCCGGCTGGTAGAGCCAGGTCCAGATGAGCGTCACCACGGTCACCGGCAGCAGGTAGGGGGCGAAGAAGGCCAGTCGCCAGGCCCACTGGCCGGCGAGCCCGCTGTGCACCAGCAACGCCATCGCCAGGGCGACCAGGACCAGGGGCACGCTCGAGATGACGGTGAAGAAGACGGTGTTGCCGAGGCTGCTCCACACGTCGGGGTCGCCGAAGGCCTCCGCGTAGTTGTCGAAGCCGACGAAGCTCGTGTCACGCAGGGCGAGCGAGCTGTCGGTGAAGCTCATCCACAGGCCCTGCACGACGGGCCAGACCAGGAAGAGGACGAAGACGAGCAGGAAGGGCAGGACGAAGACCAGACCTGTGCGGGTGCCGGTGCGCGGGGTCCAGCGGCCGGTACGGCCGGTGACGCGGAGGGCGGGCGGGTCGGCCTGTGCCTCGGTGCCGAGGGGGGCGGTGGTGGTCACGTCGGTCACTCCTTGTGCTGGTCAGGCCACCGGGTTGGGCTGCCGCAGCAGCGCGTCCGCTTCGCGGACCATCTGGCGTACCGCCTTCTGCGCGGACGTGTTGCCCAGCAGGGCCGACTGGAGCGGCTGGCACATCCGGTTCTGGAAGTTGGAACCGGCCCCCGCGAACCAGTTGGGCGGGTCGAGCACCGCCACCTCCGCGGCCCGCGCGTAGGAGGACTGCGGGTCGAGAGCCGCGTACCTCGGCTCCGCGAGCACCGGTTGGTAGGCGGGGATGTGCCCGGCGGTCGCCCAGGTGAGGCTCTGCTTGAGGATCTCGGCCACGTACCGGTGGGCTTCTCGCCGCCGCGCCGGGTCGGGGTCGTCCTGGTGCGGGAGGACGAAGCTGTGGCTGTCGGTGTAGACGGCCGGCTTGTCGAAGACCTGCGGGAAGGGCGCGGCGCCCAGGGGGATGCCGGACTTCTTCAGCGTCGGCAGCTCCCACTCGCCGAGCATCGCCATGCCGCCGCGACCGCTCGTGAAGGCGGCCAACGCGCCGTTGTAGTCCAGGTTGCCGGGGTTGGTCCGGCCGTCGAAGAGCTGCTGCATGAACGTCACGACGCGCACCGCGGCATCGACGTCGATCTCGACCGGACCGCCCTCCGGCAGGAGGAAGGCGGCGCCGGTCTGCGCGTACAGGGTGGCGAACAGGCGCCAGTTCTGCGCCGTGTCGGTGACGTGGCCGAACAGGATGCCCGACTCCCCCGTCGCCTCGGCGAGCGCCTTGCCCGCGTCCAGAAGGGCCTCGGGCGAGCCCATCGCGGCCAGTTGCCCCGAGGAGTCGAGGAGCCCCGCGGTGTCCGCCGCCTCCTTGTCGTAGAAGACGATGAACGGGTGGACGTCCAAGGGGATGGCGTAGACCGTTCCCTCGTGCTGTGTCCGCGCCCAGACCGCGGGCGTGAAGTCCTTCCGGCTGACGCCGAACTCGGCGAGCAGGTCCAGGTCGAAGGCGTCCACCAGGCCGCCGGGCGCGTAGCCCGCGAGCCTGGACAGATGCATGGCGGCCACGTCGGAGGCCCGGCCGCCGGCGGCGGACATGGCGAGCTTGGTGTAGTAGGACGGTCCCCAGTCCAGGATGGTGCGGTCGACCTCGAAGCCCTTGGAACCCCCGGCCCCCTTCGCCTCCGCGGCTCGCCCGGCTCCTCCCCCGGCTTCCCTGGCCCCCTTGGACACCGCGTCGATCATGTCGTCCATCAGCATGCCGTCGCCGCCCTGGAACAGGTCCCAGACGCTCAGTGCCGAGGCGCCGGAGGCGTTGGCCGGTGAGGCGCAGCCGGACAGCGGGCCGACGGCGAGCAGGGCGCCCGCTCCGGCCATGGTGTGCCGCACAAGCCGACGGCGGCTGAGGCGGCGTGCCGGGCCGGACCCGGCCGGCACCTCACGGGCGGGCAAAGGGGAACTCATCGCGGACCTTTCGACGGCCGGACGCTGTGCGGTGGCTTGTTTTTACATCGATGTACATGGGCTGTAAAGAGCTGGGGCGGGGATCGGCGGTGGCGACCGGAAGATCGACATCACGCCGACCTGCGCTCGGGCCGGTGCGGTGCCGGACATAGACTCTGGCAGCGCGAAAGAGGCAGGGAGGTCTCGGTGGCTCGGCCCAGGATCAAGGACGTCGCACGTCACGCGGGCGTTTCGGAGAAGACGGTGTCCAATGTCATCAACGACTACGCCCATGTCTCCGACCGGACCAGACGCGTGGTGCGTGAGGCCATCGAACAGCTCGGCTACCGGGTCAACCTGGCGGGCCGTCACCTGCGCCGGGGTCGCACCGGCATCATCGCGCTGGTCGTTCCGGAGCTCGACATACCGTACTTCGCCGAGCTGGCCCGGCATGTCATCCGGGAGGCCGAGCAGCGTTCCCTGACCGTCCTGATCCATCAGTCCGGGGCGGACCGGGCCCACGAGCTGGCGGCGCTGGCCGGTTTCGGGTCCGCCTTCGTCGACGGGATCATCCTCAGCCCCCTCGCCCTGACGGCGGACGACCTGCGCGATCGCGAGGGGGCGCCGCCCACCGTGCTGCTCGGTGAGCTCCTGGAGGAGGGCGCCGACCACGTCGCCATCGACAACGAGCGGGCCGCGCACGAGGCGACCAGCCACCTGATCGGCCTCGGGCGCCGCGCCATCCTCGCGGTCGGCGGTCGTGACGACGCGGGTCTGGGCACGGCCGAGGCCCGCACCCGTGGTTACCGCGCCGCCCTGTCCGAGGCGGGCATCGCCTACGATCCGGCCGCCCTGCTGCCGGTCGGCTCGTTCCGGATGCCCGACGGTGCCGAGGCCGTGGCGCGGGCGCTGCGGGAGGGCGCGCGGCCCGACGCGCTGCTCTGCCTCAACGACCAGCTGGCCCTGGGCGCCTTGCGCGCCCTGCACGAGCACGGGGTCCGGGTGCCCGAGGACGTCGCCGTCATCGGCTTCGACGACGTGGAGGGCGGGCGGTTCAGCGTGCCCACGCTGAGCACGGTGGCTCCGGACAAGGCGGCGGTGGCCAAGGTCGCCGTGCAACTGCTCCAGGACCGCATCGAGGAGGCGACGGGACCGGAGGGCCGCGGCGACGGGCCGGGTTCGCTGTCACCCCAGGACCGCATCGTGGCCCACCGGCTCGTCCTGCGGGAGAGCACGGAGGGCCACGAGCGGCGGTGACGGGCCGGGTGGCCCGGTGCGTCAGTTCACGTACACCTCGGCACGGTCGACGCTCACGAAGGACGCCCCGGACTGGGAGTCGTGCTCGCCCGTCACCCGGATCCGCAGGGTGTGGCCGCCGTACGCGAGACGCGGGCTGACGTACTGCACCGCCTCGCCGACGCGGATCGGGTTGTGGAAGTCCACGCGTCGCTCGGGGCCGCCGTCGACGCTGATCGCCGCGTAGCCGTTGCCGGTGTCCTTGACGGAGAGCAGGGCGATGCGGGTGCCGGTGAAGGAGAAGGTCGCCGTGGCACCGGCGCGGTCGCTCCAGTGGTCGTCGCTCCAGAAGCACTGGGTGGCGCAGCCCGTGCCGGAGTTCCAGGCACCCGTGTAGCTGACGCCGCCGGGACCACTGGAACGGCCGTCGTCGTTGATCCAGTAGTTCCCGGACCCGGGGTCGCCGGAGGGCAGGTCCTGGGTGGCGCCCATCGCGAGCGGGCGGCCGAAGTCGGGACTGCCGTCGGCTCGCCAGGTGAACTTCTGCGCCCGGGTGGTGCGGTTGCTGTAGGTGTTCACGGACGTGGTCTTGGCGTGGTAGACGATCCAGTCCTCCGTGCCGTCCGGGGAACGGAAGAAGGCGTGGTGGCCCGGCCCGAACACGCCCCGGTCGTCGGCCCGGGAGAACACCGCGCCCTGGTGCTGGCGCCAGTTGCCCGGCACGAGCGGGTCGGCGTCGAGCGGCATCGACATCATCCACACCTGGTAGTCGGGCTTGCCCGTGTCACAGGCGGAGTACGTCATCCACACCCGGCCGTTGCGGTACAGGAACTCCGGTCCTTCCCGCACCTCGGGGCAGCCGCCGGCCGCGTCGACGGCGACGGCGTTGCCGGAGACGGTGTACGGGTTGGACATCGGGGCGATGTTGATCCCGTTGTGCTGGTACCGGTTGATGCCGCTGTACGCGAGGTAGAGCCGGCCGCGCACGTGGAGGATGCCGGCGTCGATGGCGAAGTCGTTCGCGTGGTTGGGCGGAGCGAGCTTCGCCTTGAAGTGGTACGGGCCGGCCGGGTCGTCGCGCTCCGATTGCAGGACGTACAGGCGGTGATGCTCGTCGACGCCGTCGTCGGCCGTGTAGTACAGGTACCAGCGGTCACCGAAACGGTAGAACTCCGGCGCCCAGATGTTGCGGTTGCGGGACGGGTCGGAGTCCGTCCACACGGTGACCGGGTCAGCGACCGCGAGGGTGCCCAGGGACGCGGAGCGCCACATCCTGATGCTGTTGCCCTGGGTGGTCGTGAGGTAGTAGTTCCCCTTCCAGTGCGTCATGAACGGGTCCGGCCCGGGGTTGAGCGGGTTGCGGAACGTGCCGGACGCCGCGCCGGCGGCGCTCGGCGAGGGTGACGGCGAGGGCGGGGGTGACGCCGCGGCGGCCGGCGCGGTGAACGCGGACAGCAGGCCCACGACGAGCCCGAGGAGGGCGGCCACGAGCAGACCGACGCGTGCGCGGGGACGGAGCGGGTGGCTGGGAGGCACAGGGGGTCCTTTCCACAGCTCTTTTACATCGATATAAAGGCGGGGCGTCACGCTAGGGACGACCGGTCCCGGTGTCAACCGCGTCCGCGGGCTCGGGGTCAGCCCTGGAGCGGGTTCCGGCGGCTCGTGGTGAAGCGGGACGGCGCTACGCCGAAGGCCCTGGTGAAAGCGGCGGTGAACGCGGCGGGAGAGGCGTAGCCGAGGCGGCCGGAGACCTCGCTGACCGACGCGGTGCGCAGCAGGGGGACGGCCGCGAGCAGGCGCGCGCGGGTCCGCCAGACAGCGGGGCTGTCACCCGTCTCCGAGCGGAAACGCCGGGTGAAGGCCCGTTCGCTCATGGCCGTCCGCGCGGCCCATGCCGCGTTGGTGACACCGGCGTCCGGGTCGGCCAGGTAGTCCCGGCAGAGCGTCGCGAGGTCGGCGGAGGCGGGAAGGGCGACGTGGAACGGGAGCGGGGTGCGTGCGGCGATCTCGTACAGCAGAAGGGAGACCACGCTCGCCTCCCGTCCGGTCAGGCTGTAGTCCGCCTCGAACTCGACCGCCACGAGGAGCAGTTCGCGCAGCAGCGGCGGAACGTCCACGACCGTGCAGGTGCCGGGCCACCAGGGGACGGCGTCCGGCTCGATGTACAGACTGCGGGTACTGACGCCCAGCATGCGGACCCGGTGGCGCGTGGCGGCCGGAATCAGGACGGCACGCTCGGGCGGGACGGTCCAGGTGCCGTCGGCGGTGTCGACGACCATGACGCCGGTGGCGCCGTAGAGGAACTGCGCGCGGCGGTGTGCGTGCCAGTCCAGCAGGTGGCCGGGCGGGTAGTCGGTGCCGAGGGGCAGGACGGCCCGGTCCACTGCGTCGACATCGGCCAGGGGGACGTTCTTCACCCCGGCCACCCTACGGCCGAGACGCGAAGGAATCGTGCCGGGCATCGAATGCGTGCGTTGCTCCGGAGCTGGTGGAGTGGCGCTGTGACTGTTCTGGCCTTGCTCGGCATCGGGCTTCTCACCGGCGTGACGACCGTCCTGTTCGGGTTCGGCGGCGGATTCGTCGCCGTCCCGGTCGTGGTGTGGGCGGACGCGTCCCTCGGCGCGGACGCGATGCGGGTGGCGACGGCCACCTCGGCGCTGGTCATGGTGGTGAACGCGGGGTTCGCGACGGCCGTCACACCGCGGCGGGTCCTCGCCGCCCTCCGCGGCAGCGGCCCGCTGCTCCTGCTGCTGGCGGCCGGCGCCGGGGCCGGCGCGCTCGCCACGCGCCACGCCCCTCCCGGCCTGGTGCGCTGGGCGTTCGTCGCGTACGTCGCGCTCACCGTCGTCGATCTGCTGCTCCGCCCCGGCTTCCTGCGCCCGCGCGCCCCGGCGACCACCCGCGACGCACCGCGTCCGCTTCCGGCCGTGGTGGGCGCTCCCGTCGGCGCGGTGGCGGCCTTCCTCGGGGTGGGGGGCAGCGTGATGACCGTCCCCGCGATGCGGCGGGCCGGGCACACGATGCACGTGGCGACCGCACTGGCCAACCCGCTGACCCTCGCCATCGCGCTCCCGGCCGCCGTGGTCTTCCTGGGGGGCGCCGAGGGTCCCGCCACCGCGCACACGCACGTGCACCTGGTGGGTCTCGTCGACCTCCGTGCCGCCGCGGCGCTGCTCCTGGGCGCCCTGCCCGTGATCGCGGTGCTGCGGCGCCGCCCACCACGCGTCCCCGACCGCACCTACGCCTGGGCGTACATCGCGCTGCTCGGTGGGGTGGCGGTGGCGATGGTGCTCTCGGCCTGAGCAGTCCCGGCCGCGCGGCACGGTGTGCGGGCGGGTCGCGTGGCCGGGCCGGGACGCCTCTCGGGTCCCGGCCCGCCGTGACGGAGTCAGCCCCGGGTCCCGGTCGGGGTGAGGGTCAGGGCCTGCTCGCCGGGGCCGCGGGTGCCGCCGACGGGGTCGCCGGTGGTGTTGGTCCACGAGCGGGCGGGCGTGCTCTCGACGCGGCGGCTGGAGTCGGCGGAGATGCCGAGCACCAGGCCGCTGTAGCGGTTGACCAGGCGGTACCTGCCGGTGGAGGTGCCGTCGGCGGACCTGCCGGGGACGACGAACCACTGTTGTCCGACGGAGGGGCCGCCGCTTCCGGAGCGCGTGACGGTGGGCCGGGCGCCCCAGGCGCGGCCCGCGGTGGAGGAGGAGTCGACACCGAGCAGTTGCCCGGTCGCGGCGTTGGCGATCCGGTACGAGCCGTCGCCGTTCGCGGTGAAGACCCATTCCGCCAGACCGGTGCCGGCCGGCTCGCTCACCGACGTCGTCGCGGGACTCCCCGCCCGCGCCTGGGCGAGGGCACGTCCCCCGGCACCGGCGATCCGGTAGGTCCGGCCGGCGTCGACCGGCGCGGCGGGGGCGGAGGTGTCGATCGTGACGTTGACGTACTCGCTCGCCCTGCCGCCCGAGCAGCCGAAGGAGCAGTACGAGCGGAACGTCCTGCCGACGATGCCGGACCCGGTCCTGTTGACGCCGTCGAGGAACCAGCGGTACCAGGAGGCGTTGGTGTGGCCGCCGGTGTCACCGACCGGGAACCACTTCTGGGTGGCGAGGTCCTTGGTGGCGTAGAACTCCTGCGGGGCGTTGCCGCTCTGGTCGACGGCCTGGGGTTCCCCTATGTACAGGCCCAGGTGGGCGTTGTAGGTGATGTCCATGACGAACAGGGGCGAGGTCGGGGGCATCTCGCCGGCGGCGACCTGCTCGCTCACCGTGCCGGTGTTGGCGGGGTCGTACTCGTCCGACACGGGGGTGTAGCCGGTCCCGCCGGAGGCACCGACCGGCACCATGTTGCTCTCGCGGCCCCCGACGCCGGGTTCGGACCAGGCCCCGTCGTACCACTTCTGCCAGGAACCGGGCGCCATCTTCCCGGACATCGGGGCACGGGCCACGTGGGCGTGGAAGGCCTTCCAGCCACCGCCCTTCTCCACGATGCGGGAGCCGTAGTAGACGTAGAAGTATCCGGAGGCGGTGTCGACGAAGAGGCGGGGGTCGCCGTCGCCGTAGTGGTAGGTCTGGTGCGGGAAGGCGCGGGTGTCGCCGCGCTTCGTGCTGTACGGCGAGGTGATGACGTGGTCCTTGATGGTCCACGTCCGGCCCTGGTCCCGGGAGACCGCGTAGTCGATCCCGTCGTAGTGGAGGCCGTCGCCGAAGGGCTGCGGGGTGAACTCGTTGTGCACCAGGCCGTACCAGTCGCCGGTGTCGGGGTCGACCCATACGCCGGCCAGGTCGCAGTAGTTCTTCTGCGCGTAACCCGATCCGGCGGGTGGGAAGGTGGACTCCTTGCCCGTCGGGCTGTTGTTGCACCGCCAGGTGGTGTCGTTGTTGCGGTCCCTGGGCTCGTGGGGGTCGACCGCGTCGCTGATCGCGCCGGACCGGTTCGCCGTGTCGAAGTCCCTGCCGGTGTAGAAGCTCCAGGCGCGGCTGTCGTTCGCGCCGTAGAGCGCGTGGGCCTGCTGGTAGTAGAAGGTGCCGTCCTTGTCGATGTAGGTGCCGGCCGGGGTGTCGTCCGGTCGGGTCCATGGTCCCCCGGAACCGACGGTGACGGTGTAGGTGGCGTCGGGTCCGGCCGCCGACGCGGGCGGGGTGCCCAGGGATGCGGTGCCGGTGAGGGCGAGGGCCGTGGCGACGGCCACGAGGGCGAGTCTGCTTGCGGGAGCTGTCATCCGTGACACAGGTACTCCTCAACTCGTGGTGGTGCTTCCAGTGGTGCCGGTCGGCCCGGCGGACGCCCCCCGTCAGTCGAACGTCTCGACGTACTCCTCGACCGGTCCGAGATCGGGCCGGTCCAGGAGGGCGACGTGCTCGCCGAACCGTTCGAGCTCCAGGACGGTGAGGGTGTTGGCGCCGGCGCGGAGGAAGGGCCGGGGCAGGTACAGCGTGGTCTGGGGGCCCACTTCCCAATAGCGCCCGAGCAGGGCGTCGTTGACCCAGACGAAGCCCTTGGCGAAGCCGGGCAGGGCCAGGAAGGTGTCGGCGGGTTCGGTGACGTCCAGGCGCGCGCTCGCGAAGCCGGCCGTACCACCGGGCGCGCCGGCCGACGCGGCGCGGGTGATGTCGTGCGGCGTCCACTCGTCCAGCGGGAGCCGGCGCATGGTCCAGCCGTGCACGAGCCGGCGCTCCACCCGTACCCCGCCGAGGATGCCCTTGCCCTGGCCGAGCAGCGGGCCGTAGTTGATCCGCCCCTGGTTCTCCACCAACAGCTCCAGCCGGATCCGCGCCCCCGTGCCGGTCACGGTGAACGAGGACGTCTCGCGGTCGAGTACGGCGACGGGCACGCCGTCGACGAACACCTGGGCGCGGTCGTGCAGGTCCGTCACGGTCAGCTCCTGCTCGCCGTGGGGCAGCAGGGGACGTGCCGCGTAGAGCACCAGCCCGGCGGACTGGCCGAGTTCCTCGAAGCTGAGCGGCACGGCGGCGCGCACCGGTTCGGTGGCGGCGCGCAGCGCGTTCAGCAGGGCCGCCTGCCGGGTCACCGGAAGCGTCCGGGGCCGCAGGAGGGGCGGGTCGGCGGGCAGGGGCCGTCGTGGCGCCCTGTCACCGAGAGCGGCGGCGATCCTCTCCCGCAGTGCGTGGAACTTCGGGGTGAGGGCGCCGTGTTCGGCCACCGGGGCGTCCGAGTCGTAACTGGTGACGGTCGGCCGGAAGGTGTCCCCGTCGTGGTTGGCGCCGGCCCACAGCCCGAAGTTGGTGCCGCCGTGCGCCATGTAGAGACTGACCGAACCGCCCGCCTCCAGGATGTCGCCCACGTCCTGGGCGGCGCTGTCCGGCGAACGGACGTGGTGCTTCTCGCCCCAGTGGTCGAACCAGCCGTTCCAGAACTCCGCGCAGAAGAAGGGCTCACCGGGCCGGCGCGCGCGCAGCAGCGCCGCGGCCTCGGCGGGCCGCGAGCCGAACGTCGCCGCCGCCAACTCGCCCGCCACGGTGCCGCCGTCGAGCATCAGCGGGGTGGGTCCGTCAGCGGTGTAGAGGAGTTCGGTGATGCCGCGGTCGACGAGAGCGTCCCGGACCCAGCGGACGTAGGCGTGGTCGTCGCCGTAACTGCCGTACTCGTTCTCGATCTGCACGGCCACCACGGGGCCGCCGCGCACGGCCTGCAAGTCGGCCACCCGCGGCACGAGTTCGTCGAACCAGCGGCCGACGGCGTCCAGGTACGGCTGATGGCTGGTGCGCGGGCGCATGCCGGGCGTGCCGGTGAGCCAGGCCGGAAGTCCCCCGTTGTCCCATTCGGCGCAGATGTAGGGGCCCGGCCGCATCACCAGGTCGAGGCCGGCCCGCTGGGCCAGCCGGGCGAACCGGGCCACGTCGCGCCAGCCGTCGAAGCGGACGTCTCCGGGGCGGCGTTCGTGGAAGTTCCACGGGATGTAGGTGTCCACGGTGTTGAGCCCGAGGGCCGCCAGGCGGTCCAGGCGGTCGGCCCACTGCTCCGGGTGGACGCGGAAGTAGTGCAGCGAACCGGACAGGACGCGATGCGGCCGGCCGTCGCGCAGGAACGTGCCGTGGGCGTGGGTCAGGGTGGCCGGGGGGCGTGCGACGCGGGTGCGGGGTGGGGTACTGGCCAGGGTCACTGGACGGCTCCGGTGGTCGTGCCCGGTGTCCGGCCCCGGATGTTATCGATCCCTCGGTTGAGGCCGGTGTGTTCGCAGCCGACTATGGCAGAGAATGTTATCGATGCCAACAGGTCTGCCGC
Organism: Streptomyces sp. AC627_RSS907; assembly: GCF_019049165.1. Classification (NCBI taxonomy): domain Bacteria; kingdom Bacillati; phylum Actinomycetota; class Actinomycetes; order Kitasatosporales; family Streptomycetaceae; genus Streptomyces; species Streptomyces sp. AC627_RSS907. The sequence goes on along the minus strand of NZ_JAGMUE010000005.1, from coordinate 79,955 downwards.
ACGCCTGCCAGGAGCCCGCGGAGCACCGGGTGCGGGCCCGTGTCAGCGATAGCATCGCGGGAAGGGCGTCGAGGAAGGGACCCATGGCCAAGCAGGGTGACGGCGGGCGGCGTCCGCCGGGGATGACGGACGTGGCCCGGGCCGCCGGGGTGTCCGCGCAGACGGTCTCGCGGGTGCTCTCCGGGCATCCGAATGTGCGGGAGGAGACACGCGCCAAGGTCATGGCCGCGGTGACCCGGCTCGGCTACCGCCGCAACAACGCGGCCCGCATGCTCTCCTCCGGACGCAGCCGCACGATCGGCGTGGTGACCCTCCAGACCACCTTCTACTCGCGTGCCGCGGTCACCTCGGGCATCGAGCGTGCCGCCCAGGCCGCCGGATACGCGGTGAGCACCGCGACCACCGCCTCGCTCGACACCTTCGCCATCGAGACCGCCCTGTCCCGGCTCACCGATCAGGGCGTGGAGGGCATCATCCTGTCGGTGCCGCTGATCCACGGCAGTACGCGGCTCGAGGAGCTCACCCGTGCCACGCCGACCATCACCATCGACGGTTCACGCACCGACGCCACCGAGGTCGTGGCCGTCGACCAGGCCCTGGCGGCCCGCCTTGCGACGCGGCACCTGCTGGACCTGGGCCATGGGACGGTCTGGCACCTCGCCGGCCCCGCCGAGTGGCTGGAGGCCGCCAGCCGGCGCGACGGGTGGCGCACGACGCTCGAGGCCGCGGGACGGCCGGTGCCACCGCCCCTGGAGGGCGACTGGTCACCCGCCTCGGGGTACCGCAACGGCCTCGTCCTGGGCCGGATCCCGGAGGTGACCGCCGTCTTCGTGGCCAGCGACGAGATGGCGTTCGGAGTCGTCAGGGCGCTGCGCGAGCTGGGCCGGCGAGTCCCCGAGGACGTCTCCGTGGTCGGCGTGGACGACATCGAGCTGGCGGAGTACTGCTCACCGCCCCTGACCACCGTCGCCCAGCCGTTCGCGCAGATGGGTGAACTCGCCGTCGCGCACCTGCTGCGCCACCTCACCGCCCCGGAGACCGTGCCCGAACCGGCCTCGGTGGAGCCACGCCTGATCGTCCGGGCGAGCACCGCCACAGCGGCGGCGGGGGCGCCGGCGGCACCGACGCTCCCCTGAGTCACGTGTCCCTTCGCGGCGGGGTCGGAGGAATCGCGCGCGCCCGGTATGCCGCGCTGCTGGTCACGGCCGGCCGCCGCGCGGGCGCGAGGGGGCCGGCGGAGCAGGCGGTGACGCTGTACCAGGAACCGGCCGCCGCCCCGGGCCGGTACGCCGGGGAACCGAAGGCCGCTGTGCAGCTCCGCGGTTCCCTGACGCCCAGGGGCCGGGCGTTCACGTCGGGGCCCGAGGGCGGCCGGGTGAGCCCGGGCGGGACGCCCGTCTCCCCCGAGCGAGCAGCCGGTTCAGTCGATGACCGCGGTGGCCTCGACCTCGATCAGGTGCTCGGGCACGTCCAGCGCCGCGACGCCCAGCAGGGTGGCCGGTGCCGCCGGGTTCACCCCCAGTTTGGCGGACGCCCGGGCGATGCCGTCCAGCAGCAGCGGCATCTTGTCGGGGGTCCAGTCCACGACATGGACGTTCAGCTTCGCCACGTCGTCGAAGGAGGCACCGGCCTCGGCCAGTGCGGTGGCGACGTTGAGGTAGCACTGCTCGGTCTGCGCGGCCAGATCGCCCTCTCCGACCGTGACGCCGTCGGCGTCCCAGGCGACCTGCCCGGCGAGGAAGACCAGCTTCGATCCGGACGCGATCGACACCTGCCGGTAGACGTCGATCTTCGGCAGGCCTTCGGGGTTCACCAGGGTGACGGCCATGACTTCTCCTTGCACGTACGGTTTCCTGCGGTTACTCGGTAACCGTAGGAGAGTCTCCGCTGACGTGGAAGAACGCACTTTTCAGTGACAGGGGAACCTGCCGGTGACCCAGCAGGTCAGCGAGACACGCGACGAGATCGCTGCCGGTGTCCGGGACGGCGCAGGACGGCCGGCCCGGGTCGACGAAGCGCACCACGGCGCCGACGACTTCGGCCGGGCCACGCGTCACACACCCGCCCGGCCGGCCGATCCGCCGGGCGGCCGGCCTGCCGACACCTCCTGGTCGCGGCAGCCTGCCGGGCCGCCGCGGGGCTCTTTGCCCCGTCTTTGCCCTTCGGGAACCCCGTGGCCCCCGGACGCGTTCATCCTGGTGGCCGCGCGAAACCGCGGCCGAAGACAGAGACGCGTACGCAGCAACAGAAGCCGAGGTGGCACGAGTGGCGATGTGGGACAAGATCAAGGACCAGGCCAAGACCTTCCAGCAGTCCCAGGGCACTCGGGGAGCGACCGGAACCGGGCACGGATCGCAGGGGTACCCGGGGTCCGGCCCGTCGGGCTCGTCCTCCGGCGGCTCCAAGGCGCAGCTGATCGGGATGTTCAAGTCCCAGCTCGCATCGGTCAAGACCGAGCTCAAGAGCGGCGCCTACCGGGACGCCAGCATGGCCCTGTGCGCGCTGGTCGCCGCGGCCGACGGACAGGTCGAACCGGCGGAGCGACAGCGCGTGGAGGAGCTGATCGTCTCCAACGAGGTGCTGCAGAACTTCCCGGCGGACCAGCTCCGCCAGCGGTTCAACCAGCACGTGGACCGGCTCCTGGCCAACTTCGAGCAGGGCAGGAGCGAGGCCCTGCAGGTGATCGCGAAGGCCGCCAAGAAGCCCGCGGAGGCCCGGGCGGTCATCCAGACCGGCATGGTCGTCGCCGGGGCCGACGGGGTCTTCGAGGCGTCCGAGCAGCAGGCGATCCGTGAGGCCTGCACGGCGCTCGGCATCTCGCCCTCGGAGTTCGGGGTCTGATCACCGGTCAGTCCGTCGCCGGGGCGCCGCTGCTCGTTCCCGCGTCGCCCCGGCGACGTGGACGAGCGGTGGCGCCCCGGTCCGCCGTCCACCGGAGGCTGACGCCCCCTCAGCTGTCGTAGTCCACGGCCAGCTTCCCGGAGGCGGGGTACGACTGGCAGGTCAGTACGTAGCCGGCGTCGACCTCGGCCGCTTCGAGGGCGAAGTTGCGCCGCATGTCGGCCCTGCCCTCCGTGACCAGTGCGCGGCAGGTGCCGCAGACGCCGCCCTTGCAGGCGAAGGGCAGATCGGGCCGGCTCTTCTGGGCGCCGTCGAGGATGGTCCTCCCCCGGGAGAGGGAGGCGGTCGTGGAGCGGCCGTCCAGGGTGATGACGACCTCGCTGACGGGACCCCGCGGACCCGTCTCCTCGTGGCGTACCTCCCGTACGGGCTCGTCGTCGGCGTAGAACAGCTCCCGGTGGACGCGCTCGGCCGGGACGCCGAGTCCGGACAGGACCCGCTGGGCGTCACCGACCATGCCCTGCGGTCCGCACAGCCACCAGTGGTCCGCGGCCGTCACGTCCACCAGGGAATCCACGAGCAGCGAGAGCCGCCGCGCGTCCAGGCGGCCGGAGAGCACCTCGGCCTCGCGCGGCTCACGGGAGAGCACGTGGGCGAGCTGGAAGCGGGCCGGGTGGAGGTCCTTCAGGTCCGCCAGCTCGTCGGCGAACATCACCGTGTCGGTGCGGCGGTTGCCGTAGAAGAGGGTGACGGTCGAGCTGTCGTCGGCGGCCAGGACCGACTCGGCGATGGACATCATGGGGGTGATGCCCGAGCCCGCCGCGATCAGCACGTGGTGGCCGGGGGTGGTGAGGTCGGGCGTGAACAAACCGGTGGGGCCCATCACCTCGACGGTGTCGCCCGGCCGCACCTCGCCCACGAGCCAGGCCGAGAACAGCCCTCCCGGCACCAGCCGGACCCCGATGCGCGGCGCCGAACCGGCCGGTGAGCAGATCGAGTACGACCGGCGCTCGTCCCGCCCGTCGACCTCGCGCCGCAGCGTGAGCGACTGGCCCGGCGCGAAGGCGAACTCCGCGGCCAGGTCGTCCGGGATCTCGAAGCTCACGGCCGCCGCGTCGGCGCACAGCCGCTGGATCGCGGCGACGCGCAGGCGGTGGAAGGCGGGACGGCGGCGGGTGCGCACCGGTGCCGCCGAGGCGGGGGCGGTCGGGGCCATCAGATCTCCTTGACGTACTCGAACGGCTCGCGGCAGGCCCGGCAGCGCCACAGCGCCTTGCAGGACGTGGCGGCGAAGCGGGAGGTCTCCTCGGTGTCCGCCGAGCCGCACCGGGGACAGGGCACCGTGCGCCGGGCCGGCGACAGCACCAGGGAGACCGGGCCGCGGGGCGCCGCCGCCGGCGGGGCGATGCCGTGCTCCGCGAGCTTGCGACGGCCGGACTCGGTGATCCAGTCGCTGGACCAGGGCGGGTCGAGCACCGTACGGATCTCCACGCGCGCGTACCCCGCCTCCCGCAGCCGCGCGGCGACGTCCGCCCGCATCTCGGCCATCGCCGGGCATCCCGAATAGGTGGGGGTCAGGCTCGCGACCACGGTGCCGTCGGCGGTCACCTCCACCTCGCGCAGGACACCGAGGTCGGCCAGGGTCAGCATGGGCAGCTCGGGGTCGGGCACCTGCTCGGCGACGTGCCGGGCGTGCCGGGTGTCCGGGGTGGCGGTCACCATGTCGCCTCCGGGTGGGCGCGGGCCACGCTCTGCAACTCGGCCAGCAGCGGCGCCAGATGTTCCGTGTGCTCGCCGGCGCGGCCGCAGCCGGGCAGCGGCCGGTGGACGGGCAGGGGCAGTCCGGCCGCCCCGGTGACCTGGCGCAGGACCTCGTCGAGGTCGTCCCGCACGTCGTACGCCGTGTGCAGTTCGCCGAGGTAGGGCGCGACCTGCTCCAGCGCCGCGCGCATCCTGCGGTGCGACTGGGCGGTGCCGTCGCCCAGGCGTACGGCCCATTCGGCGGCGTACTGACGGTGGTACGTCAGTTCCTTGACACCCTTGGCCGCGACCGCCGCGAGCACCGGGTCGGGGTGGGCGACCAGCCGCTGGAAGTGCGCGAGGCGCCAGCTGGAGAGCACCAGGAGCCGCACGACGGTGAAGGCGAAGTCGCCACCCGGCAGCTCGGCCAGGCGTACGTTGCGGAAGTCCTCGGCGTCCCTGAAGTAGGCGTAGGCGTCCTCGCCGCGGCCGGTGCCGTCGACCTGGCCGGCCCGCGCGTACAGCAGGCGGGCCTGGCCGAGGAGGTCGAGGCCGATGTTGGCCAGCGCCACCTCCTCCTCCAGCTCGGGCGCGTGGGTGACCCACTCGGCGAGCCGCTGGGCCGAGACCAGGGCGTCGTCGGCGAGGGCCACGCAGTCCGCGGCCAGGTCACCGGCGTCGACGCCCGCGGGCACGGTGGTGTCGACGCCGTGCAGCGGGTCCTCGAAGCCGGTGCCGTAGGCCCAGCGGGTGTCGTCCTCGTGCCCCTCGGCCAGGGAGAGGTAGACGTGGTCGTCACTCATGCCCTGCTCCTAGATGTGGGGGACGTCGTCGGGGATGTCGTAGAAGGTCGGGTGCCGGTAGACCTTGTCGGCGCTGGGGGCGAAGAACGGGTCCTTCTCGTCGCGGGTGGAGGCGGCGATGTGCTCGGAGCGCACCACCCAGATGCTCACCCCCTCGTTGCGCCGGGTGTAGAGGTCGCGGGCGTGGGTGAGCGCCATCGCGTCGTCGGCGGCGTGCAGCGAGCCGACGTGGACGTGGTTGAGGCCGCGCTTGCCGCGCACGAACACCTCGTACAGCGGCCAGCCCTGCTTCGCGGACGTCATGCCACCGCTCCCTTCTCCGCGCGGGCGGCCTGCTTGGCGGCGTGGGCGGTGGCCGCCTCGCGCACCCAGGCGCCCTCCTCGTGGGCGGTCCGCCGCCGCTGGATCCGCTGGTCGTTGCACGGGCCGTCGCCCTTGATGACGCGCATCAGCTCGTCCCAGTCCGGGGTGCCGAACTCGTGGTGCCCCGTCTCCTCGTTCCAGCGCAGCTCGGGGTCGGGCAGGGTGACACCGAGCTTCTCGGCCTGGGGGACGGTCATGTCGACGAAGCGCCGGCGCAGTTCGTCGTTGCTGTGCCGCTTTATCTTCCAGGCCATCGACTGCGCGGAGTTGGGGGAGGCGTCGTCGGGCGGGCCGAACATCATCAGGGACGGCCACCACCAGCGGTCCACCGCGTCCTGGACCATCTCGCGCTGGGCGTCGGTGCCCCGCATCATGGTCATCAGCAGCTCGTAGCCCTGGCGCTGGTGGAACGACTCCTCCTTGCAGATCCGCACCATCGCGCGCGCGTACGGCCCGTACGAGCTGCGGCACAGCGGTACCTGGTTGCAGATCGCGGCGCCGTCCACGAACCAGCCGATCACGCCGACGTCGGCGAAGCTCAGCGTCGGGTAGTTGAAGATCGACGAGTACTTCTGGCGCCCCTCGATCAGCCGCTGGGTGAGGTCCGCCCGGTCCGCGCCCAGGGTCTCCGCCGCCGAGTAGAGGTACAGCCCGTGACCGGCCTCGTCCTGGACCTTGGCGAACAGGATCGCCTTGCGGCGCAGCGACGGCGCGCGGGTGATCCACTCGCCCTCGGGCTGCATGCCGATGATCTCCGAGTGCGCGTGCTGGGCGATCTGCCGGATCAGCGTCCTGCGGTAGCCGTCCGGCATCCAGTCGCGCGGCTCGATGCGCCGGTCGTGCGCGATCGTCGTGTCGAAGTCCTCCTGCAACCGCTCCGGGGGCGGTGCCTCGGCGGCGTGTGTCGTGGTCATCGTCACCAGCTTCCCAACCGACCATTCGTTCGGTATCAGTGTGACCTGATTTCCGGCGCCGGGCAAGACCCGGGGGGCCCTCCGCCCGCCCCCTTGACAGGGCGACCGCGCGGCTGGATTACTGAGCCGTGCCGCACGCTACCGAATGGTCGGTCGGGATACGAGGTGGTGGGAGATGTCGCAGGCCACGGAGCCGACGCCGGGGGTGACGTTCTCCGCGGGCGAGGCGTCCCGGCGGCTGGGCATCGAGCCGGCCGAGCACGGCGAGGGGGCCGCCGTGCTCCGCATGACCGTGCCCTCGGCGATGGTGAACGGCCACGGGACCGCCCACGGCGGCTGTCTCTTCCTGCTCGCCGGCACCGCCTTCGCCTGCGCGTGCACCAGCCAAGGTCCGGTCACCGTGGCGGCGGGGGCCGGCATCGTGTTCGTCGCGCCGGCCCGCGAGGGCGGCGTGCCCGTGGCGAGCGCCGAGGAGCGGACCCGGTTCGGCCGCAGCGGCGTCCACGACGTGACCGTGCGGCGCGACGGGGACGTGGTCGCCGAGTTCCGCGGGCGCGGCCGCAGCGTGCGGGAGACCACGGCGCGCGAGACGCCGGGCACGACGACGAAGGAGTCGCGATGAGCAGCGAGCCGACGACCGGGGCGGCCCCGGCACCCCGCAGGGGAGAGCCCCTCCCCCACGACCTGCTGGACGACGCCGAGCGCCTGTCCCGGGATCAGCTCCAGGAGCTGCAGCTCGACCGGCTGCGCACGACCCTCCGGCACGCCTACGACAACGTGGAGCTGTACCGGAAGAAGTTCGACGCCGCCGGGGTGCGGCCCGACGACTGCCGGAGCCTGGCGGACCTGTCCCGGTTCCCCTTCACCACCAAGGCCGACCTGCGGGACACCTACCCCTTCGGCATGTTCGCCGTCCCGATGGCCGACGTGCGGCGCGTCCACGCCTCGAGCGGTACCACCGGCCGTGCCACCGTCGTCGGCTACACGGACAACGACCTGTCGATGTGGGCGGACGTCGTCGCCCGTTCCATCCGTGCCGCGGGCGGCCGGCCCGGCCACAAGGTGCACATCTCCTACGGCTACGGCCTGTTCACCGGCGGCCTCGGCGCCCACTACGGCGCCGAGCGCGCCGGCTGCACGGTGATTCCCGCCTCCGGCGGCATGACGGCCCGCCAGGTGCAGATCATCCAGGACTTCCGGCCCGAGATCATCATGGTCACCCCGTCCTACATGCTCACCCTGCTCGACGAGTTCGAGCGACAGGGCGTCGATCCGCGCACCAGCTCCCTGAGGATCGGCGTCTTCGGTGCCGAGCCGTGGACCGAGGAGATGCGCCGCGAGATCGAGGAGCGGACGGACATGCACGCCGTCGACATATACGGACTGTCCGAGGTGATCGGCCCCGGCGTGGCACAGGAGTGCGTCGAGACCAAGGACGGGCTGCACGTGTGGGAGGACCACTTCTACCCCGAGGTGGTCGACCCGCTCACGGACGCCGTGCTGGCGGAGGGCGAGGAGGGCGAGGTCGTCTTCACCTCCCTCACCAAGGAGGCGCTTCCGGTCGTCCGCTACCGCACCCGCGACCTGTCGCGGCTGCTGCCGGGCACCGCCCGTCCCGCCTTCCGCCGGATGCAGAAGGTCACCGGCCGCTGCGACGACATGATCATCCTGCGCGGGGTGAACGTCTTCCCCACCCAGATCGAGGAGATCGTGCTGCGCACGCCCGGCGTCGCCCCGCACTTCCAGATCCAGCTCACCGAGCGCGGTCGCACGGACCACATGACCGTGCGGGTCGAGGCCCGCCCCGACGCCGGCCCCGAGCGGCGCGAGGCGGCCGCCGGGGCGATCGGCCGGGACGTCAAGGACGGTGTGGGCGTCACCGTGGAGGTGGAGATCGTGGAGCCCGGGACCCTGGAGCGCTCGCTCGGCAAGCTCCGCCGGGTCCGGGACCTGCGGGGCTCGTGAAGCGTCAGGGGCATGAGAGATCAGAGGTCTGGAATGTGAGGACGAACACGCCCGTTGGCTTCTCGCGCTGGTGTGCGAAGTGATGCGGAGGGGAAGTCAATGCGTGATCGGGGGAGGTTGAGTACGTCCAGGGGGGAAATCCCGTGCGTGTGTGTGTGATCGGTGCAGGTCTGTCCGGGCTGGCGGTGGCCCATGCCCTTGAGGAACGTGGCATCGGGTTCGTCTGCCTGGAGAAGGCCCCCGACGTGGGCGGGATCTGGCGTCAGCCCGGGGCCGGCGAGCGGGGCCCGGGGTACCTGTCCCTGCACCTCAACACCGCCAAGCAGCTCACCGGTTACGCCGACTTCCCGATGCCCTCCTCCTACCCCCTCTACCCCCGCCACAGCGAAGTCGCCGCGTACCTGCGGTCCTTCGCCGAGTGGGCCGGGATCCTGGACCGGGTCGAACTGCGCACCGAGGTCGTGTCCGTACGCCAGGACGCGGACGGCATGTGGACGGTCGACAGCCGCAGCGCGGACGGCGCGGTGACGTCGCGCCGGTTCGAGCACGTGGTCGTCGCCTCGGGGCACCACACCGACCCCGCTCTGCCCGACCCCCTCCCGACGGGCTCCGACTCCTTCACCGGAAGGATTCTTCACTCCCTCGACTACCGCACCGGCGGTGACTTCGCCGGACAGCGCGTCGTCGTGGTGGGCCTCGGCGCGTCGGCGGTGGACATCGCGGCGGACCTCTCCCGGCACGCCGCACAGACCGTGCTCTCGGTGCGGCGGGGTCTGCACATCGTGCCCAAGCAGCTCTACGGGATGTCGGTCGACGAGATCGCCGAGGCGCCCTGGTGGAGCGAGATGTCCTTCGCCGAGCAGCGCCGCTGGGTGGAGCAGGCCCTGCTCGTCGCGCGGGGCAGGCTGTCGGACTACGGGCTGCCCGAGCCCGACCACCCGGTCTTCTCCTCGGCGGTGACCCTGTCGGACGAGATCCTCAGCCGGATCCGGCACGGCGCCGTGACCCCGAAGCCCGCCATCGGGTCCTTCGACGGCGACCGGGTCGTCTTCACCGACGGCACCTCCGTGGCAGCGGACGCGGTCGTCTACTGCACCGGCTTCCGCATGACCTTCCCCTTCCTGCCCGCCGGCTGCCCGGTGGCGGCGGACGGCTCGGTCGAGCTGTACCGGCGGGTCGTCCCGGCCGACCGGCCGGGTCTGTACTTCGTCGGCCTGGTCCGGCCCGTGGGCGCGATCACCCGGCTGGTGGAGGCCCAGGCGCGGTGGGTGGCGCGGATCATCGACCAGGAGGTCGCGCTGCCCCCGGCGGCCGAGATGCGCGAGGAGATCGGCACGTACCTGGCTGCCGTCGTCCAGCGTTACGGCCGCACCCAGGGCGCCTCGATCCAGGTCGACGTCGGCCCGTACCTGGCGGAGTTCCGGGAGTCGCTGCCCGTGTAGCCGTACCGCCGTGGGCGGTGCGCGGCCATGTCCCGGGGCTCCCGGCGGGTTCCGGCCGGGAGCCCCGTCGCGTCCGGACGGCCCGCTCAGCCCACCGCCACCGCGTGGCGGACCGCCTCCCCGACCGGCGGCCGGACCGCGTACGCCTCCGAGGAGAGATACGCCGTCACCCGTGGCGGCCGGCCCTGCTGGTGGGCCAGTGCCAGGTAGGCGATCAGCCCCACGCCGTCCTCGGGCCGCCGTTCGGTGACGGCGGCCAGGGCCCGGTCGAGCACGGACGCGTCCATGCCGTGGTGCCGCAGCACGCTCGCGGCGCGCGCCAGCGCCTCCCCGTCGTGCCGGGCGTAGTCCCTGACCGGGATGTGGAGGGTGAAGCCGCTCGGCCGCGCGGTGCCGGTGTCGGTGAAGGAGTGGCAGGACAGGCCGGGCCGTCCGCTGAGTCCCGTCGTGCCGGGACCGACGCCCGCGGCCGTGCGGAAGAAACCCTCGATCACCGCGGGGCCGGGACCGCGGCCCATGCGGGTCAGCCGCCCGGCCTGGCCGGCCGTGAGGTTGTCGTGGCGCACGTAGACCTTGGCCCGGGGCTGTTCCCAGTCCCCCAGGTCCAGGGCCAGGAACGGGTATCCGCTGCCCTGGGGGAGGCCGGCGAAGGCCTGCCGGTGGCCCAGTCGGTGCAGAGCCTCGCGCACCGTCCCGGCGGAACGTTCCGCCCCGTTCGCGGCCGGGTTCAGGTAGACCTTGACCGCGGGCACGCCGCCGGGTCTCAGCTCCAGGGCGCACCACAGGGCGAAGGGGCCGTCCGGAGCGGACGGCAGGAACAGGTCCCGGAGCCGGTCGAGCGGACCGGTGGTGAAGTTCCAGCGCCGCGCCATCGCCCGGATCGCCTCGAGCCCCGCCCTGCCGTTGTGGGCCAGGCTGTCTGCGCCGCAGCCCGGTTCCAGGAGCACCCGCAGGGCGGGCGCCGCGTCCGGCTGGAAGGAGAGCGAGAACTCCACGGGGGTGTGATCGTCCGAGAGGAAGGTGCGGGTGGGCGGCGGCAGCCGCAGCGATCGTCCGGCGACCGCGCCCAGGGAGTCGGTCAGGACGTCGGCGTAGGTCTCGGTGTCGGCTCGGGACAGGCCGGCGACCGCGCCGAGTCTTCGCAGCTGACCGCTCGTGAGGTCGCCGAGGGTCGGTGCCTCCCGCAGGACCGCTGCCGTCGGTGGGGCGGTCACCGGCCCGTCCCCCGCGAGAGCCGGACAAAGAGATACCCGCCTGGCGAGGCGGGTATCAGGGGCTTCTGCGGCGGGGAAGCGGCGTTCGTGGATATGTGGTCCACGAAACCTCCTTCTACTCGTGATCAACTTGCCGCGTTGCTCACTACCCGTGGCGTTGAACCTTCATGCGAAAGAGGCAGGTTGGACGGGTGTTGCGCATGTCACCGTGTGAGCCAGTTGAGGAACTGGCTCCACATGCCCGCGCGTTCGGCCGGGCGGGCCGCACCGGTCGTCTGCTGCGGCCCCGGAGCCGCGGTGTCCGGCTGGGGGTCCGGACGCCGCGTGGAACGCACCGGGGTGAAGCGGGCCGGAAGCGTGGCCAGGGCGCGGTTGAAGGGGCCCGGGCGCCAGGTCAGGCTGTTCTCCGGGACGGCGAGTGCGACGTCGGGTAGTTCGTTGAACAGGTGCTCGATGGCGGTGACCGTGATGTGCCGGGCCGGTTCCTTCGACGGGCAGGCGTGCGGGCCCGCGCTCCAGGCCAGGTGCGCGCGGTTGCTGCCGGCCTGGCGCGAGGCCTTGAGGGCCGGGCCGGTGTTGGCCGCGGCGAAGCTGACCAGGACCAGGTCACCCGCCTGCAGGTGCTGTCCCGCGAGTTCCGTGTCGGCGGCCGGGTAGTGCGGCGCGTAGTTCGACATGGGCGGGTTCTCCCACAGCGTGTCGTCCAGGGCCTCGTCGATCAGGCCGCCCTCACGGGCGTACCGGTCGTGGGTGAGGAGACGGTGGAGGGTGTTGCCCAAGAGGTTGCGCAGGGGTTCCGCGCCCGCGCCCAGCAGCAGCGCGAGCTGGTGGACCATCTCCTCGTCGCTGAGCCCCGCCTCGTGCCGCATCAGCCACGAGGTGACGTCGTCGCCGGGCTTGCTCCGCTTGAGCGCGACGAGCTCCCCCACCGCCTGGAACAGCACCTCGGTGGCCTTGTCGGCGTTGATCCCGTCGAACATCCCGGAGATGCCGAACAGCACCCGGTCGCCGATGTCGGCGGGGCAGCCGAAGAGTTCGTTGAACACGAACAGCGGCAGCTGCCGGGCGTAGTCGCCGAGCAGGTCGGCCGAGCCGCGGCCGGCGAACTGGGAGATGAGGTAGCCGGATATCTGCTCGGTGCTCCGGCTCAGCCGGCGGGTGTCCACCCGCGCCATGCTGTCGGTGACCGCCTGCCGCAGCCTGAGATGGTCGGCGCCGTCGGCGAACATGCAGTTGGGCCGGTAGGCCAGCAGCGGCGCGACCGGGCTGTCCGGGCCCACCTTGCCCTCGTTGAAGGCCCGCCAGCGGCGCGCGTCCTTGCGGAAGGTACCGGAGTCCTGGAGCAGTTGGAGCGCCGCCGCGTAGTCCGTGACCAGCGTCGCCTCCACCCCGGGGGCCAGTTCGACGGGCGCGGCGGCCCCGTAGTGACGCAGATATTCGTAGTACGCCTGCGGGTCGGCCGCGAACTCCGGCCCGTGCAGCGGCACGCGGGCGCCGGAACCGTGGGCCGGGCACCCGGGCGGAGGCACCGGGGCGGTGTCGTGAGCGTTCATGTCTGCTCCCAGCTCCTAGCGGGTGTGGTCCAGCAAGTAGCGGACGAGGGTGGTCAGTGCGGCGGCCGAGGACCTCTCGTCGCGGGCGTCGCAGGTGACGACGGGGGTGTCGTCGAGCAGGTCCAGTGCCTCGCGCAGTGCGCGCTCGTCGCGCAGCGGCGCGCCGTCGAAGTGGTTGACGGCGATGGCGTATTCGAGCCCGTACTGCTCGATCAGGTCGATCACCGGGAAGGAGTCCGCCAGTCGCTCGGGGTCGACCAGCACCAGGGCGCCGAGCGCGCCGCGGGCCATGTCCTCCCACATCTGCACGAAGCGCTGCTGGCCGGGGGTGCCGAAGAGGTAGAGCACGACGCGGTCGCTGATGGTCAGACGGCCGAAGTCCATGGCGACCGTGGTGGTGGTCTTGCCCTGGACCCCCTTGAGGTCGTCGACCGACTCGGCGGCCTGCGTCATGGTCTCCTCGGTGGACAGCGGCTCGATCTCGGAGATGGAGCCGATGAGCGTGGTCTTGCCCACCGCGAAGTGCCCGACGACGAGGATCTTCACCGCGGTCTGGGTCGCTCCGCCGCGTACGTAGTCCTGCTCACCCAAACTTGGCGCGGAGACCATTGAGCACCTCCTCCAGGATCTCCTTGTCCGCGAGGCGGGCGGGTGCCACCGGCGGGCGGGTCATGAGGTAGCCGCCTTCCATGAGGGATGCCAGCAGGATCCGCACCACGCCCAGCGGATAGTGGGTGTGGCCGGCGATCTCGGCGACCGAGAGGTAGCCGGCGGAACAGAGGTCGAGCAGGTTCAGTTCCTCGGGCGACAGCCGGGTGGGCCGCTGCGCGGCGTCGGCCGCCGCGGTCACCAGGGTGATGAGGGAGAGCTGCTCGTCGTCGGGCAGCCCCCGGCCCTTGGTGATGACGTACGGACGTACTAATGCGGCGGCTTCCGGCTCCCAGCCGTCGTGGCCGGTCACGAGCGGCTGCCGAGGTTCTCGCGCGGCGGTGTCGTCAGCCGCTTGCCGAGCTGGGCGACGAGCTGCTGCATCCGGAAGGTGATGTCGGCCATGTCGACCTCCGGGGAGGCGGAGACGCCGAGGTAGGCGCCCTCGCCGGCGGATATCAGGAAGACCCAGCCGCCGTCGAACTCCACCAGGGTCTGCCGCCACGCCTGGTGCGGGTCCTCACAGAAGAAGGCCAGGGTGCGGCTGAGTGACTGGACACCGCTCATCGCGGCGGCGACCCGGTCGGCGTCGTCCTTGTCGAAGTCCTGCGTCCGGGCCATCAGGAGTCCGTCGGCCGATATCAGGACCGCGTGCAGGGCCCCGGGAATCTCCAGGGCGCTGTCGAGCATCCATGACAGATCGTCGTTCACGAGTCCACGTGTCCTTCACTGCTTGCACCAGGTGTTCTGCTCGTCCGGTCCGGGTCCGCCGGCCGGGTGACGCGGCCGGTCTGCGTGCCTCGCTGGAAGGCCGCCATGACCTGCGCCTGCTCGGATTCGGAGCGCCCTGCGGAGCGTGGGGCGGGGGCGCTGCCGGGCACGATGGCCATCGGGCGCTTGCGGCGCCGCCGGGGAAGCCCGTCGCTGGTCCGGGACGGGGCGAGCGCGGCCTCCGGGCCACCCTCCGGGCCCGTCCGGGCCGTGCCGCGGGTGGCCGGGGCGGGTGCCGTCTTCTCCGGCATGGCGGTGAGCAGCTCGTGGGGCAGCAGAACGACCGCGCGGACACCTCCGTAGGGGGAGGAGGAGTCCACCGACACCTCGAAGCCGAAGCGTTCGCACAGCAGGCCGATGACCGCGAAGCCGAACTGGGGCGGATTCCCGAGCCCCGCCACGCCGGAGGCACGCTCGGTGGCCAGCAGCTTGTCGGCGCGGGCCCGCTCCTCGTCGCTCATGCCGACGCCGGCGTCGTCGACGACGACGCAGATGCCCTTGGGCACGGTCCGGATGTTGATCTCGACGACGGTGTCCGGGCTGGAGTAGCTGGTGGCGTTGTCGAGCAGCTCGGCGAGGGCCAGGGCGACGGGTTCGACGGCCCGGCTGGTGATGCCGAAGTCGACCTGGGAGAGGATCTCCACCCGGCGGAAGTGCCGGATCCGGCCCTGGGCGCTGCGGACCACGTCGTACACCGAGGCGGTGTCACGCCGACCGCCCAGCCAGCCGTCGCACAGCACCGCGATGGACTGGGCGCGCCGGCCGAACTGCGAGTTGGTGTGGTCGATCTCCAGGAGGTCCTGGAGGAGCGCGGAGTCGCCGTACTTGGTCTGCAGCCGGGAGAGCACCAGCTGCTGTTCGGCGGCGAGGCCCTGCAGGGTCCGCATGGCGGATTTCAGAACGGTCTTCGTCTCGTCCTCGGCCCGCTCCTGAGCTGCCTGCACGGACTGTCCGTAATCGTTCTCCAGCTGCGTGTAGTGGTCCCTGAGGCCCTGGACCTCCTGCCGCAGAGCCCGGGCCGCCCTGCGCTGGCGGCCGATGAGCACGGCGGCGGCGACGAGGGCGACGAGAAGGACCCAGAGCAATGGGTTCCCCATGTATTCCGTCATAAGACTCTCTTCAGGCGACTGACGGCCGGCTTGCTGAATTCCCGTCCACGCGGGCGGCCCGGTGGACTGCCCGTCGCGTGGTGGCTGCCCGGGCTGTCCCTGAAGTCGGGGATGCCGTCTTTCACCCATCCACCCGCTCCGCAAACGCGGTGATCGTATCACCGCATGATCAGGTGAACTGACGTCAAGATCTGGCTGTACAGAAGCGGTTGGGGACCGCTCCGCGCTCCGAATTCTTCGGTGGGTACAGTCGGCCGCGTGAAAGATGCACAGGACATGTTCCGTCGGGGCACACGGCCGGCGCGGGACGGCGCGGCGTGACGCCGGAAGCCATGGCCGCGGTGTTCACGGCGGGCGTCGGGGCCGGCGCCATCAACAGCGTCGTCGGCTCGGGGACACTGATCACCTTTCCGGTGCTGCTGGCCACGGGACTGCCGCCCGTCACCGCCACGGTCTCCAACGCGCTCGGCCTCATCCCCGGCTCCGTCAGCGGGGCCATCGGCTACCGCAGGGAACTGCGGGGACAGCGCCGGCGCGTACTGAAGCTGAGCGCCGGCGCCCTGTTGGGGGGCCTCACGGGGGCCACCCTGCTGCTCGCCCTGCCCGCCCGCGCCTTCGAGACCGTCGTGCCCGTCCTGGTGGGCCTCGCCCTGGTGCTGGTCGCGTTCCAGCCGCGGCTCGGCGGGCTGGTGCGCCGCCGCCGCGAACGCACCGGCGTCCCCGCCCACCGCGACGGCGGCCCCCTGCTGTTCGGCGGCCTGACGCTCGCCAGCGTCTACGGCGGCTACTTCGCCGCCGCGCAGGGAATCATCTACCTGTCCCTGATGGGCATGCTCCTCGACGATTCCCTGCAACGCCTCAATGCCGTCAAGAACGTGCTCTCGGCCGTGGTCAACTCCGTCGCGGCGCTCTTCTTCCTCTTCGTCGCGGACTTCGACTGGACGGCCGTCGTGCTCATCGCGGTCGGCTCCGGCCTCGGTGGTTACGGCGGAGCGAAGGTGGGCCGTCGTTTCAGCCCGTCGGTCCTGCGGATACTCGTCGTGACGGTCGGCACCGTGGCCCTGGTGCAGCTGCTGCTCCGCTGAGCCGGGCGGCGGTGTGCGCGGCGCGTGGCTCGCACCACGCCGTCGCGCGGACCGCCCCGGGGTGCTCCCGCCGGGGGCGACGGACACGCCGCCGCGAACGGCGCACGACGCGTCCACGCCTGAGCGCCCGCGCGCGGCGTCCAGGAATCGGACGGTCCGGCAGGCGCGTGGTGAATGCATCTACCGTTCTCCCCTGTACGACGGCGTCCCGCGCGAAGGAGCTTCGGCATGACCGGACAGACAGCCCGTTCCCTGCTGGCCGAGGAGCGGGCGGCCGTGCTCCGGCTCCGGGACGTGTGCGTCCGGCGCCACACGACGGACCAGCTGATCCTCGACGGCGTCGACTGGACGGTCCGGCCGGGCGAGCACTGGGCCCTGCTGGGAGCCAACGGCGCCGGGAAGACCACCCTGCTGCGGCTGCTCGGCGCGCTCATGCATCCCACGACCGGCACGGTGGAGGTCCTGGGCAGCCGGCTCGGCCGGGTGGACGTCCGTGAGCTCCGGGCGCGCATCGGTCATGTCACCTCCGCCCAGCGGGTGCCCCAGGACCTCACCGCCCACGCGGTCGTGCTCACCGGCCACAGCGGCACCGTGCAGCCCCTGTGGCGGACGTACGACGACGAGGTCCGGCTCCGTGCCCACGATCTCCTGACCGAACTGGGCATCAAGGAGCTGACCGACCGGCCGTACGGCGTCTGCTCGGGCGGACAGCGGGCGCGCGTCCTCATCGCCAGGGCGCTGATGGCCGACCCGGCCCTGCTGCTCCTGGACGAGCCCTTCAACGCCCTGGACCTGCCCTCCCGGGAGGATCTCGTCGAGGCCATGCACCAACTGGCCGAGGGACGCCCGCAGCTGGCCACCGTGACGGTCACCCACCATCTGGAGGAGCTGTTCCCGGCCGTCAGCCACGCCCTGCTGCTGCGTGAGGGCCGGATCCTCTCCCGGGGGCCCGTGACCGGCGTCCTGACCGACACCCTGCTCACCGCCTGCTTCGGCCGGGACATCACGGTGGCCCGGCGTGACGGCCGCTGGTCGGCCTACTCGGGCCGGCGCATTCACGGGTAGTCCCCCGGCGACCGGCGCCACCACGGTCACGGCGGAGCCCGCCGTCAGGCCGGGACGCCCTTCGGTCACGCGGCCGGTATCCACGGCATGCGCTCTGCTCGCCGTCACCGCGTACCTGGCCCCGCCCCCCACGGCCTCGGCAACCGGCAGATGGCGCCGACCCGTGCCGGACGCCCGACCGTCCCGGGAGGACGCGGTGCGAGGCGGCCCCGGACGTATCGGCGCTGCACGTCCGGGACGCTCCTCGCCCCCGCCGGAAAGAGGTGCCCCCCCCCACCGGCGGGAGAAGACGGGGCGCGGCGGTCGCCGGGCGCGGGCGCACGGCCACGGGTTACCCCGTCGACACGGCGCGGTCGGCCGTGGCCGGCGCGGTCCGCGGGGAGGTGACGTCGCCTCAGGCGCAGGTCCAGGCCGACATGCCCTGGATACGGGCCAGGCGTTCGGCGACGGCGATCTGTTCCGCGCGGGTGGCCAGGTCCGCGCGCGGGGCGTACGTGAGCCCACCAGCCGCCACCCAGCTGGACTGCGCGAACTGCAGGCCGCCGTAGTGGCCGTTGCCGGTGTTCGCCTTCCAGTCGCCGCCGGACTCACAGGCGGCGATGGCGTCCCAGTCGGTTCCCCGTGGGGCCGACGGCGAGGCCGCCGCCGTGGTGGTGCCCAGTGCGGTGGCGGTGAGCAGGACCACCAGGGCGGTCCGGATGCCGCGTCCGTGAGAACTGCGCACGCCGCTCGTATGAGCATTTCGTCTACAGATCATATGAAGACTGTTACACCAGGTGACGGGCGGCGGCGTGCGGGCCGCGCCCTCCTTGCGCCGGACGGAGCAGGCGGGCCTGCTCCGTCCGGGAGGAGGCCGCGGCCGGGTGGACCGAGCGGGGTGAACACCGCGAAGAGCGATCCCGACGCGCTCACCACGGGCGGGGCCGGGTGGTGTGCCCGGTCAGGGCGTCACAGGAGTCCGGCACCGGTGAGATGGGCGCGGACCCGCGCGACGGCCGCCTCGTCGAGCGGGACCTGCGGTGCGGCCGTGGCCGCGCAGTCGATGAGGCCCAGCAGGTGGGCGGCGGCCTTGAAGGCGCCGAGCGCGGCTGAACTGGGTCCCATCCGGGCCGGGTCACCCGCCTCGGTGAGGGCGAAGAGAGCGGCGAGCCGGTCCTGCTCGGCCTTGGCGGCGGACCAGTCCCCGGCCCGGGCGGCCTCGTAGAGGCGGACGAAGCCGTGGGCGTCGACGTTGCCGAGACCGGGCACGACACCGTCGGCACCCGCGAGCAGCGCGCAGTCGACGGTGAGCTCGGAACCGGTGAGGACCGAGAAGCCGGGTGCACGCCGGCGCAGCTCGACGAGGAGGCGGCGCAGCGAGCCCTCGTCGCCGCTGGAGTCCTTGAGCCCGGCGAGCGTGCCGTCGTCGGCGAGGTCGAGCACCAGGTCGCGGGGCAGTTTGGTGTGTACGGCGACCGGGATGTCGTAGGCGAACAGCGGGAGGCCGGCGCCCGCGCGGACGCGCCGGAAGTGGTCGGCGATCTCGACGGGGTGGGTGCGGGTGTAGAAGGGTGCCGTCGCCACGAGCGCGTCGGCACCGGCCCGGACGGCGTCGGCAGCCCGGTCCCGTACGCGGGCGGTGGTGGTGTCGATGACGCCGGCCAGCACGGGGACGCGGCCCGCCGCGGTGTCCACGACCGCTTCGAGCGCGGTCAGCCGTTGGGCGTCCGTGAGGTAGGCGGTCTCCCCGCTGGACCCCAGCACGAACAGGCCGTGCACACCGGCCGAGATCAGGTGTTCCGCGAGCCGGCGCATCGAGGGGGTGTCCACCTCCCCTGCCGGGGTGAGGGGGGTGACGACCGGGGGGATGACGCCTCGCAGCGGCGTGGGCAAGGGCATGCGGTACTCCAGCTCGTGCTGTTCACCCGGGATCGTGGCGGGCAGCGCGGTGCCGGCCCGCCCCGGGGGAGAGTGACACATGCCGGAGCAGGGGTGTCAAGGGCCGAGAGGGGCGCGCGATCGGTCGCTGCCGAGGATCGTCGACGCCGTACGCGCGGGCGGCGCCGAGGCCGCGGGGCGGCCGTGCACCGGCACTTCGCCGGCATCCACCGCGGCCGGCTGTCCCGGCACCGGCCCCCGCGGTGACCGCATCACGCCCACAGTTCGCCGCTGTCGCACACGACGGCGCCCATGTTCCGCTGCATCATGCGCAGCGCGGCGTCCGCGAGGTCGGCGTGGATGTGGGCGACCGCGTCACGCGGGACGACGACCTGCACATGACGGATGTGGGCGTCGAGGGCCGAGTAGAGCACACACTGCTCGGTCACCTGTCCGCACAGCACGAGCCGGTCGATTCCCTGCTGCCGGAGCAGATAGGTCAGCGGGGTCTCGAAGAAGATCGAGTGGCGTGCCTTGACCACGAAGAGGGAGGACTCGTCGGGCCGCACCGGCTCGACCAGGCGGGACTGCGGTCCCGAGAGGGCCTTGTCGAGGATCTCCCCGTGGTGCGAACGCCACTCGCCGAAGTTGTCGTTGACGTAGATCACGGGGACGCCGTGTGCCCGCGCCCGCTCCAGCAGGCCGGTCAGCGCGGGCAGCACGGACTCCACGGCGGGAATCAGCAGCTCGGCGTCCTCGTGGTCGTACGTGTTGATCATGTCGATGACGATCAGCGCGGTCTTGCTCATGCCGCCCAGGTTGCCACCGCCGGTGGCGGGAACGGCGCTTCCCGCCCGCCGTGACACGCCGTCGGATGGCTCATCCGGCCCGCACGCGAGTATGTCGGGCATAACGTGCGGAACATGAAGAAATGTCACGCCGTGTACCTGGTGTGCACCGCAGCGATGATCGGGACGGGGCTGGGTGCGGCCCCGGCGTCCGCAGGCCACATGACCCACGTGGTCCTCCCCGGAGGATCCATCCAGAAGGCAGTGGACGCTGCCGAACCGGGCGACACGGTTCTCCTCACCCCCGGCACCTATCACGAGAGTGTCAACGTGAGCACGCCCGGGCTCACCCTGCGCGGCATGGGCCGGCACACGGTCATCAAGCCGAGCACGAAGAAGGACCCCGACAACACGTGCGCCGAGGGCGGCAACGGCATCTGCGTGGTCGGAACGGACAAGGAGAACGTCAAGGGCGTCACCGTCGCCTCCCTGACCGTGACCGGTTTCGCCCGCACCGGTGTCTACTCGACGGCCACCGACGGTCTGACCGTGCGGAACGTGACGGCCGTGAAGAACGGGATCTGGGGCATCGCCCAGGAGCGGTCGGTCCGCGGCGTGTTCCGGGGCAACACCGCCCGGGACAACGGCGACGCCGGCATCTTCGTGGCCAACACGATCACCGCCGAGGAAGGCGCCCAGGACACCCGGGGCACGAGCGTCGAGCGCAACCACCTCGAGGGCAACCGGATCGGCGTCACCGTACGGCGCCTGCGCAACCTCAGCGTCTCGGACAACTACGTCACCGGGAACTGCGCGGGTGTGTTCGTCGTCGGCGACGAGAACAGGCCGAAGGCCGGCGACCTGTCGGTGCGTGGCAACCACGTCGTCAGCAACAACAAGTCCTGCCCGAAGACCGAACGGCTGCCCGCACTGCAGGGCTCCGGCATCGTCCTGACCGGCACCGAGGACGTGCGGGTCACGGACAACACGGTCGAGGACAACTCCGGCACCTCCCCGCTGTCCGGCGGCATCGTCCTGTTCAAGAGTCTCGTGGGCGTCACCGGCGAACACAACGAGATCATCGGCAACAGGCTGCGCGACAACGCCCCGGCCGACCTCGTCAGCACGGAGACCGGCACGACCAACACCTTCAACGGCAACACCTGCGCGGCGTCCCGGCCCTCCGGCCTGTGCTGACCGGCCGGCCCCAGTAACCCGTGGACCGACGAAGGAAGGAAAGCGGCACATGACGACCGCACAGTCCGCCCCACCACCGCCGATGCGGCTGAGGGAGCTCGTGTTCGGGGCGGCATGTGCCGCCGCCCTCCGCGCGGCCGCCCGGCTCGGCGTCGCCGACGCCCTCGGCGAGACCCCCATGGCCGTGGAGGACCTCGCGGCCGCGGTGAAGACCGAGCCCCGGCCGCTGCGCCGGCTGCTGCGCGCGCTGACCTGCTACGGCGTCTTCGCCGAGCGGAAGGACGGGACGTTCGCCCACACCGACATGTCCCGGTTGCTGCGCGAGGACGACCCGCACAGCCTGCGCTACATCACGCTGTGGTGCACCGAGCCGTGGACCTGGGACGCGTGGCCCCGTCTGGACGAGGCGGTGCGTACCGGCCGCAACGTCGTCGAGGGCCTGTACGGCAAGGAGTTCTTCACCTATCTCAACGAGGACGCTCCCGAGTCGGCCGAGGTCTTCAACCGCGCCATGACCACGTCCAGCCGCCAGTCGGCCGAGGACGTGGCGGCCCTCCTCGACCTGTCGGGGAGCGCGTCGGTCGCCGACATCGGCGGCGGCCAGGGGCACGTGGTGGCGAGCCTGCTGGAGAAGTACCCGTCGATGCGGGGCACACTGCTCGATCTGCCACGGGTGGTGGAGAACGCCGACCCGCGGCTGCGCGAGGGCGGCTCGCTCGCGGACCGGGTGCGGATCGTGCCGGGTGACTGCCGTGAGTCCATCCCCGTCGAGGCCGATGTGTACATCATCAAGAACATCCTCGAGTGGGACGACGACAGCACCGCCCGTGCCCTGCGCAACGTCATCGAGGCGGGCGGGCCCGGCGCGCGGGTCGTGGTCATCGAGAACCTCGTCGACGACACGCCCTCGATGCGGTTCAGCACCGCCATGGACCTGCTGCTGCTGCTCAACGTGGGCGGCGCGAAGCACACCACCGACAGCATGGTCGGCCGGCTGACCGACGCGGGCCTCGTCATCGGCGACATCCGCCCGGTCAACCCGTACCTGCACGCGTTCGACTGCACCGTGCCCGCCTGATCCGACCGGGAGGCACACGGCTCATCGGCCGCCGGACCGCGACGTACGCGGACCGGCGGCCGATGTGCGTGCACGCCCTGCGGGAACGCGCGTCAGGCGTCGGGCGAGCGGCGGTCGGTGACGGGTTCCATGCGGGCGCCCGCGAGGGCGCGGGCGAGGGCACCGCCCCCGGCCGTGGAGGCGTCGTCCAGGAGCGTGGTCAGCTCGGTCACCCGGCCGGCGTCCGGGAGACCGAGGGTCACCGCCGGATCGGCGGCGGCGAGGTCGCCCCGTACATCGATCAGCCGTACGACCACGTCGTCGCGCTGGAAGATCGTGCTGCACAGGACCGCACCGTGCGGGTCGTCCGCCGCCGCCTCGTCGCGCTCGGCGAGCAGCTGGGCCAGGCGCATGCCGCAGCCCGGACGAGCCGGGTACGACAGCGCGTGCCGCTGCGCCGCCGGGTCCCGCTCCCCCGTCGTCACGTGGTGGACGGCGGGCAGTGCGGCCCGCGTGTAGAACACCCGGGCGGACTCCGGGTCGCCGAGGTCACGGTCCTGCTCGAGGTACGGGTTGATGGCCTCCTCGACGGCCCGCACCTCGGGCTGCTCCGCCACGTGCCGGAGGGCCGCGAGCAGGTCGCCGCGCACCTCGAGGGCGCGCACCACGCGGTTGCCGTGCAGGAACAGCGAGGTGCGGCACACCCGTGTGGTGTCGTCGACCCGCGGCTCGGGTGAGGCGTAGTCGGCGAGGATCTCGGCGACCACGTCCTCGCTCCCCGGCTTGACCGTGAACGTCAGCGCGTGGCGGATCACTCCGTCACCGATCCGGGGCGTCTGGAGTCCGCCCCGGGGGGACTCGGCGCCCGCCACCGGGTTGCTCGTCTCCCGGACGACGTGGAAGCGGAGCGACCTGGTGTCCCGGACGCAGCTGTGCAACGGCTTCACCATCCGCACGTGCTCTTCGCTGCTCACCCAGCTCAGGAACGGCGGGGCGCTCTCCCACTCGCTCGTGATGAGCCACTGGGAGGGGTTCTCGATGGACTGGCACAGCTGTTCACTGATGTGCCCGGGGACGGACTCGACGTGGCTGCGCAGTTGCTCGTACGTCTCGAGGAACTGCTGCTGGGCTCCGTCGTAGACCTCCACCAGCAGGACGACGCGGAGTCGGGAACCGTCGAACACGGACTGGGAGACCTGGTGCGACACCTGTCGGGTCAGCGGGTCGGAAGCAGGGGTGGACATGGTGGTCATCCTGCGCACATCTCCTTCGCGGGGGCGGAACTGAACGTCGGCCGCGGGATGCGACGCCAGCGTGCCTCGATCCTGTGCCGGGCCCCGGTGGCGCGCGACCTGTGTGAACTGGGCGGGTGACCTGCGCGGTACCGGGGCACCGGGCGGCCTCAGACGAGGTGGGCGAAGACCACCAGGTTGTCCGTGTAGTCCTTCGCCTTGCGGTCGTAGTCCCCCGCGCAGGTGATGAGCCGTACCTCGGCCCGGTCCGTGTCGCCGTACACGCGCTCGCTGGGGAAGTCGTCCTTGTCGAAGGTCTCCAGGGCGTCGACCACGAAGGTCGCCCTGCGGCCGTCGGCGCGTCCGACGTGGAAGACGTCGCCCTCGTCCAGCTTGTGGAGGTGGACGAAGACGGCCGCGGACGTCTTCGTGTCCACGTGCCCGGCGATGATCGAGGTGCCCGTCTCCCCCGGGGAGGTTCCCTTGGCGTACCAGCCGACGAGGTTGGTGTCGTCCGGCGGCGGAGCCTCCAGTTGCCCGCCCGCGCCGATGGCGAGGTCCGTGAAGGGCGCGTCGACGGAGATGTCCGGGATGAGCAGGCGCACCGGCTTCGACCGGGGCAGGTCCTTCTCCGCCGGTCCGGCGGCGGGCGGGGCGGACACGCCGGGGTACGGGGTGGACGGGGCGGACACGCCGGGCTGCGCGGCGAGCGGTGGGCGGGAGGAGGTGCCGGCCGATGTGTCGTTGCCGCCGAGCAGGCTCACCGCCAGGACCAGGAGGGCAATGGCGCACAGCACCGTCATGCCCGAGTGAGACCCCTGGCCGGCCGGTGCCGGCTTGTCGTCGGAGGGGGAGGAAGGGGAGACTGCCATCGAGGACCACCTCACTAGGGCAGGGCAGCAGGGCGGAGGGGTGTGGGCGGGGAGCGAGCCGGGCCGCCACACCGGTGCGCGGGTGGCGGCCCGACTGCTATGACGCCCGGCATGGCTTACGCCACCCCGCGAGCCGACTTCCTGCGGCGGACGGCGTACAGACCGGCCCCGGCGACGGCCAGGACGGCGAGCCCGCCGGCGGTCGTACCGGACGCGTCGAGGGCGCCACCTCCGGTGTGCATCCCGCCACGCGGCTTCTCGTGGTCACCGCCCCAGGACTTGTCGCCCTCGTCCTTGTAGGAGGAGCCCGAGTCACGGCCGCCGCCGGAGTCGCGGCCGCCGCCGTCCCAGTCACCCTCGTTCACGGCGGTCAGCGCACCGCCACCGGTGTGCATCCCACCGCGCGGCTTGTCGTGGTCGCCGCCCCAGGACTTGTCGCCGTCGTCCTTCTTGTCGGAGTCGGACTTGTAGGACCCGGAGTCGTCCTTCTTGTCACCGTCGTCCTTCTTGTCCCCGCCGGAATCACGGCCGCCGTTGTCCCAGTCACCTTCGGACACCGCGGTCAGCGCACCGCCACCCGTGTGCATCCCACCACGCGGTTCGTCGTGCTTGCCTCCGTTGTCGTGCTCCTTGCTGTAGGAAGAGTCGTCGTTGTTCCAGTCTCCCCCGGCCGCGTAGGCGCCAGGAGCGCCCAGGACCAGGACGGCCGAGGCGGCCGATGTGAGCAGGAGGGTGCGAGCAGAACGCATCTGAGATTCCTTCCGTCACGACCGGGCAGCTGGTGCTTCGTCAGCTGAAGTGACCCAGTCCCGACGTGAATCACCGTCAGCCAACCCTCCGTCTCGCACCACTCAAGGCGCTCAGCCGGGTGAACGGCCGCCGCGTCCGGCAGCCCGTACGGAGGTACCGGCCGGGGGTCCGCGGAACCTGGCCGGCACGTCGGCCCGTCGTCAACCGGCCTGCTGCCGCGCCTGGTTGGGCGGCGGGCCACGCCCCGGTGACGCGGAAGCCGACCGTGGTCCCCCGCCAAAACCGCGAGCGCTCCCCGAGGACGCCGGTCTCGGGGCCGGCATCCACCGGCCGGGGGACGCCCCGGAGAATGCCCGGCCCCTCGGCGTCAGCGGCGCGGCGTCCCCCCAATGGTCGAAGCGTGCGCCATCCGCGCACGCGGCCCGGGGCGGGACGGGTACGAGGAGGAGAGCGCGCTCCGGTCGGCCCGTCACCGCGGCCCCGGTCCGCTACTCCTCCGGGTCGACGTGGGTCGGGTCCGTCACCTCGGGCCGCTGGCGGCGCGAGCCCGGAGCGGCCCGGTCGGGGGAGGCCTGGCTGTGCGCGGACTGGGGCGGCGGGGGCGGTGCCGTGTCGCCGGGGGCGCCGACCCCGGCCGGGGGCAGGCGCAGGGCGACCAGGGCGACGTCGTCGCCGCGGGGCGCGACACGCGCGAGCAGCTCGTCGCAGAAGCCGTCGACGCTTCCCCCCTCCAGTCGGCAGGCCAGGACGCCGGCATGGTGGCGGAGCCGGGCCATGCCGAGGTCGATCGGACGGTCACGGCTCTCCACCAGTCCGTCGGTGTAGAGCAGGAGGATGCTCTCCGGCGGCAGCTCCTCGCGCGCGTCGGGCCAGCTCAGGCCGAGGCGCAGGGTGGCGCTCATGCCGATCAGCGGGCCGTGGCCGCCCTCCAGGAAGCGGGTACCGCCGTCCCGGGTGACGAGCAGGGGCGGCGGATGGCCCGCGTTGACCCAGTGCAGTCGCCAGGGGCCGCCCTCGCGGCCTTCGACCCGGGCGAAGACGAGGGTGGCCATGGGCGCGTCGCTGGTGTTGGTCACGGCCTCGTCGAGGCGCCGCATGATCACACTGGGCGGCTCCTGGTGGTCCCAGGCCAGGGCGCGCAGCATGTTGCGGACCTCGGCCATGTGGGCGGCGGCCTGCAGGTCGTGCCCGACCACGTCCCCGATGACCAGGGCCATCACGCCGTCGGCGAGCAGGAAGGCGTCGTACCAGTCGCCGCCGACCTCCATGGCGCTCTCGGCGGGCCGGTAACGTGCGGCCATGCGGAGGTGGTCGACCTGCGGGAGGGGGGTCAGCAGCTGGCGTTGCATCGTCGCGGCGACGTTCTGCTGCTCGTGGTAGAGCCGGGCGTTGTCCAGGACCAGTCCGACGCGGCGGCCGATGTCGGCCAGCAGGGCGACCTCGGCCTCGGTGGGGGCGGGGTGGTCCCCGGTGCGGGCCACGGTCAGCATTCCGTAGGACCGCTGCCGGGTGCGGAGGGGGACGACGACGGCCGCGTGCCCGCCGAGCCGTTCGAACAGCATGCCGTGGGTCGCGGCGAGCGGGTTCTCCGGGTCCCGGAGCAGTTGCCCGGCGTTCAGCGGGACGGGCCGGTCGCCGTCGAGCAGCCGGGTCAGCGCGGCACGGGCCGGGTCCGGCAGCGGGGCCACCGGCCCCCGCAGTCGTCCCGCCCGGTGCGGGTGGGTGCTGCTGCGGACGGCGACCCGTTCCAGTACGTCCGACTGCCCCGGGTAGACGTCGACCGCCGCCCACTGGCCCAGTTCCGGCACCAGCAGCCGCAGGAGGCGGCAGAGCGTGGTGGAGACGCGCTCCGTGGGGATCAGCACCGTGGAGATCTCGGCGACCAGGTGCAGCTGGGCGGTCAGGGCCTCCAGTGCGCTGGTCCGCGCCTCGTTCTCCTCGGCGACGCCGCGGTGCAGGCTGAAGTCGCGGAAGACGAGCACGAGACCTTCCCGCCGGCCCCGGCCCATGAGCGGGGTGGCCGCCCAGATGATGGGTACCGTGGTGCCGTCGGACCGCTGGAAGTACTCCTCGCTCCCCTCCTCGGCGGGTGCTCCGCGCAGGGGGTTGCGCAGCGCGCACCGCTCGCGCGGCACGGGAGAGCCGTCGGCGTGCCGGTGCAGGAGGTCGTGCGCGTCATGCCCGATCATGTCCCGCGCGGAACGTCCCAGCATCCGCTCGGCCCAGGGGTTCACCGAGGTGATCCGGGCGGCCGTGTCGAGGGTGAGCACACCCGCGCCGAGATCACGCAGGACGGCGCGGGCGACGTCGGACTCGGGGACACCGCCCGTCCGTCCGTGCCCTGGCTCGTCGTCCTCCCGGTGGCCCGCCCAGCGTGGTGTCACGACCCTCACAGCCTTCCGATGCCGTCCATCCCGCCAGGTTCCCCCAGGTGGCGGGGGTGAACCGCTCCGGAGGCCGAAGGCGGGGGGCGGGCAGGCCTCCGCCGCCGGTCCTGTGCGCGGGGGGGGCGTGCCGGGGTGACGCGCGCGGGTGGGTCGTCGCCTCAATTCGGTGGCCCGGCGGGGTCGCGCTGCCTAGGCTGGCGTGATGTCCGAGCTCGCAACCGATCGTCTCGTGCTCCGCCGGTGGCGGGAGTCCGACCTGGCCCCGTGGGCCGCCATGAACGCCGACCCGGTGGTCCGCGAGCACTTCCCCGGGGTGCTCACCCGGGAGCAGAGCGACGCGTCCGTGGCCTGTTTCCGGGCCGACCTCGACCAGCGGGGGTGGGGATGGTGGGCGGTGGAGGTCGCCGCGACCGGTGAGTTCATCGGGTTCACCGGGCTCGACCCCGTGGAGGACGGCATGCCGTTCACCGGGGTGGAGGCCGGCTGGCGGCTGGCCCGCCCGGCCTGGGGCCACGGTTACGCGACCGAGGCCGCGCGGGCCGTGGTGGACTTCGCCTTCGATGAACTCGGGCTCGCGGAGGTCCTCGCGGTGACGACGGCCACCAATCTGCGCTCACAGGCGGTGATGCGCCGTCTCGGGATGACCCGCGACCCGGCCGACGACTTCGACGACCCCGGCGTGCCCGAAGGGCCGCTGCGCCGCGGCGTGGTGTACCGGCTCCCGGCACCGGGCCGACGGCCCGTGGAACGGTAGGAGCGGCGGGTCCGACGGCCCGGTGCGGCGGTGGTCGCCTCGGCCCGGCAGGGATCAGGACGGGTGACCGACGGCCGTGGGGCTCAGGTCGTCGGCGAGCCGCACCGCGGCCCTCATGCGCTTGCCGACCGGCTCACGGTGCACCTCGAAGCTCTGGCAGAGGGCCATGACGATCTCCAGCCCGTGCCGGCCGATCCGGTCCGGGTCCGCTCGCTCGGCCATCGGCAGCACCGGGTCGCTGTCCCACACCGTCACTTCCACCCGGTCCTCGGCCAGTTCCAGATCGACCAGGGAGGGGCCTGGGGCGTATTTGCAGGAGTTGGTCAGCAGCTCGCTGACCACCAGTTGCAGCACGTCCACCGCACGGTCGGACACCGGCAGGCCCGGGACCGCCCGCAGCCGGGTCAGGAAGCACCGGGCCAGCTCCCTGCCCCGGGCGATGTCACCGGGAATGCCCTCGTACTCCGCCGAAACCCTGACCAGGGCTTCCGCCGGCTGGTCCCCGTTCCGGGCAGCCCCGTCCATCCGATCCGCCCTCTTCCTGAGCCTCGACCGCTATGCCGGCCCGTCTACCCCCAAACCCGGGAAACATCACACACGGGCCCGGTCACCGGCGCACGCCGGGGTCCAGTCGCCCGTCGGGCGCAGGACCAGGCAGACGAAGCCCAGTACGTCCCGGTAGACGCGCAGCCACTGGCGGCGGTGGGTGGTGGCCGCCTCGAGCGCCTGCGCGCTGTCCGGTCGGTGGGGTGATCCAGGGCCCGGGAGGCCGGCGAGCCGGTCCGGGCCCACTCGTAGTCGTCGAGCTCCCGGCGGCTGCTGACATGCCCGCCGACGGGCGTCCAGCCGTCGGCCACGATCCGGTCCAGTGTGGTCGGCAGGTCGGTGAGGTCCCCGAGCATGCCGAGCTGCTCCTGGACGACGCCAACGCCGACCCGGAGGTCGTGGGCGACGATCCGCTGCTGGTCCGGCCCGGCCGCGCCGCCGGTGTCGGTGCGGGGCTCTCGTTCGGTGACGGGTCGCACCGGTGCCCGGGGGCGCACATCGCCCTTCTGGAGACCGACGTGTTCCTCAGCCGCCTGTTCGCCCTCGACGGCATCCGCATGAGCGGCGAGCCGCACGTCGCCTTCCAGGAGGCGATCGACGGTTACGAGATCCGCGGGCTGACCGTGGCGCTCCCCCGGGCCGGTCGTCGCTGACCGGCCCGGGGGCCCGGCACGGCGTCAGCCGCCCAGGGCGCCGAGCACCACGTGCCTGGCCTCGTCCTGCACCTGGCGGAGGTGGTCCGCCCCGAGGAACGACTCGCCGTAGATCTTGTACACGTCCTCGGTGCCGGAAGGCCGGGCGGCGAACCACGCGTTCTCGGTGGTCACCTTGATGCCGCCGATGGGCGCGCCGTTGCCCGGCGCCTCGGTGAGCACGGAGGTGACCGGCTCCCCGGCGAGGGTGTCCGCGGTGACCTGGGCCGGGGACAGCCTGGCCAGGCGGGTCTTCTCCTCGCGGGTCGCCGGCGCGTCGATACGGGCGTAGGCGGGCTCGCCGAAGCGGGCGGTGAGGGCGGCGTAGTGCTGGGAGGGTGTCTCGCCGGTGACGGCGGTGATCTCGGAGGCGAGCAGGGCGAGGACGATGCCGTCCTTGTCCGTGGTCCACACGGAACCGTCCCGGCGCAGGAACGACGCCCCGGCCGACTCCTCACCGCCGAAGCCGAGCGTGCCGTCGACCAGTCCGTCCACGAACCACTTGAAGCCGACGGGCACCTCGACCAGCCGTCGCCCGAGGTCCGCGGCGACCCGGTCGATCATGCCGGAGGAGACCAGCGTCTTGCCCACGCCCGCGTCGGCGGGCCAGTCGGCGCGGTGGGCGTACAGGTAGGCGATGGCGGTGGCGAGGTAGTGGTTGGGGTTCATCAGCCCGGCGTCCGGGGTGACGATGCCGTGCCGGTCGGCGTCGGCGTCGTTGCCGGTCGCGATGTCGAAGCGGTCGCGCCGCTCGATGAGGGAGGCCATCGCATGCGGCGACGAGCAGTCCATGCGGATCTTGCCGTCCCAGTCGAGCGTCATGAACCGCCAGGTGGGGTCGGTGAGCGGGTTGACCACCGTCAGGTCGAGGCGGTGCTGCTCGGCGATGCGGCCCCAGTACGCGACGGAGGCGCCGCCCAGCGGGTCGGCACCGATCCGCACGCCGGCCGACCGGACGGCGTCGAGGTCGAGGACGCCCGGCACGTCGGAGACATAGGTGTCGAGGAAGTCGTAGCGGCCGGTGCCGGGCGCGGCGAGCGCCTTGGCGTAGGGGACGCGCCGTACGTCCTTCAGGCCGGCCGCGATGATCTCGTTGGCCCGGTCCTGGATCCAGGAGGTCGCCTCCGAACCCGCCGGGCCGCCGCCCGGCGGGTTGTACTTGAAGCCGCCGTCGGCGGGCGGGTTGTGCGAGGGGGTGACGACCACGCCGTCGGCGAGGCCGGAGGTGCGGCCCCGGTTGTGGGTGAGGATGGCGTGCGAGACCGCCGGCGTGGGGGTGTAGCCGTCCGCGGCGTCGATGAGGACGGTCACGTCGTTGGCCGCGAACACCTCCAGCGCGGTGATCCGCGCCGGCTCGGACAGGGCGTGCGTGTCGGCGCCCAGGAAGAGCGGGCCGTCGGTGCCCTGAGCTTCGCGGTACTCGCAGATGGCCTGGCTGGTCGCCGCGATGTGGTCCTCGTTGAAGGCCGCCGTCAGGGACGATCCGCGGTGCCCGGACGTGCCGAAGGCCACGCGCTGGCCGGGCTCGGCCGGGTCCGGGTGCAGCGCGTAGTACGCCGTCACCAGCCGGGCGACGTCGATCAGGTCCTCGGGGCCGGCCGGCTTGCCGGCTCGGTCGTGTTGCATGCGCGCACTCCTCCGCATCGGTCGGGCATTCGCTCGCGGTCCATCTTCCCCCTTCCGGGGAGCGGTACCGGGCGTCCCGGCCGAGGCGGGGCCGAACGCCGTGACCGAGGCGGAGGTGCCGCAGCCGCTGGTCCCGGGCTGTTCGGCGTCCGTCGGCCCCGGCGTTCCGCGTGGCAGGCGTCAGATCCGGCCGCCGGTGAGCCGGGTGAGGGGACCGTGCGTGTGGCGTCCCGCGCGGCGGCCCACCGCGTACGACGCGGCGCTCAGGGCGGTGATGCCGGCTCCCAGGCCCGCGGCGACGAGCTTGCGGTGGGCGATGACCGTCCACGCCGTCTTGGCCGTGGCCGCGACCTGCCCCGAGGTGGCGACGACCGCCTGACGGCCGGCTTCGGCGCCCTTGGCCGCCGTCCGCACGGCACCGTTCGCGGCCTCGGCCGAACGCCGGGCACCGGCCTTGGCCGCTGACGCCGCGTCAGCGGCCTTGCCGGACGCGGCCTGCCCGGCCCGCGAGGCGGGCGCGGTCGCCTTGTCCGCGGCGCCGCGGACCCTGGACTGCGCGGTGCGTGTGGCGTTGGACTTCTGGTTCGTTTCCTTGTTCGGATCGCTCATGGACACCGCTTTGCCTCTCACCGCGGCGGCAAACACGGACGGCGGGCCGGACGGCCCGGGCCGGTGCGGTGACCGCGACCTCCTCGCGCCCGGTCTCGACGGAACCCGCCCGTCAGGGACTTGACGCCTCGGAGGGCGAGGACGTCACCGGATCACGCCACGCCGGGCAGTTCTCGCGGCTCGATGCGTTCCTCCACCGCCGCGTCGCCGTCGCGGGCGACCACGTAGGCGCACTTGCCGGGTATCTCCGTCACGGCCTCGACCAGTTCGGTGCCGCGGTAGACGAGACCGACGCCGTCGTCCGTGCAGTGGGCCGTCGGCAGGGTGCCGTCGGCGACGAGCCGGTGGATCAGCGGGCGGCGGCCCGGGTCGACGTCGTAGTGCACGCCGTTGCCGTAGGGCAGGAAGCCCAGGGCGTCGGTGAGGGGGCGCAGTTCGGGCCCGAAGGAGTCGGTCGCGCCGCCCCGGAACCAGCACAGGGAGCCCGCGCTCACCCCGCTGAGCACGACGCCGGCCTCCCAGGCCCGGCGCATGACGCGGTCCAGGCCGTGCACGCGCCACACGGCCAGCAGGTTGGCCACCGAGCCGCCCATGACCCAGACGACGTCCTGGGCGAGAACGGTCCCCTCCACGTCCTCCACGTTGGGCATGGGGAACAGGTGCAGCGGGGTCAGGTCGAACCCGGCCACGCGGGCGGCCTCCGTCATGCGGGCGGTGAAGTGCTCGGCGTCCCCGATGGCCGTGCCGACGTACAGGACGCGGGGACGTCGGCCGTGCGCGCCCGAGAGGTCCACCGCGTGGTGCACCAGGGCGTCGAACGCCACCATGGTCCGGCCACCCGCGCGGTGACCACCGGAGGTGGCGAGAATGGTCGGTTCGGGTGCCGTCATGCGGGCGATCCTAGCCACCGCCCCGGCCACCGCGGTCGCCGGCGGTCGTCACCCTCGCCGTCGCCGGAGCGCGGCCGGCGGCGACGGGGGGAGACCACGACGGGAGCAGCGGGGTCACTCCACCCGCTGCTCCCGTCGCGCTTGTGGCGGTGTCCGTCGCGTACCGCCGGCCATGCCGGTCGCGGTGTGCCGCGCGTCGGGGCTCAGTCGCGGTCCACGTGCTCTCGCAGGATCTTGCCGTTCGTCGCGTCGACGTCCACGGTCGTCTTGTTCCAGTTGTCGGTCGACACGACGTCGACGGACCACAGGAGCTGCTGGTCGTCGTTCTCGTCCAGCTCGACACCGGTGACGGTGCCCTTGGTCTTGTCGGTGGCCGCCTTCACGGCCTGCTCGGGTGTCTGGGTCGCCTTGCCCAGCCGGTCGGAGACCTTCTGCTTGTCGTCCGAGTCCTGGTCTTCGGCCTGGGTCCGGAAGACCTTGCCGGAGACGGCGTCGATGTCGACGCGGTGGACGGTGCCGTCGGAGGCGGCGACCTTGGCCTCCCACTCCGGGGCGTCCTGGCTGGGGGCCGGGTTCGGCGTGCTGGGGCTGGGCGAGCCGGTCGACGTCGTGGCGTCGGCCGAGGTGCGCTTGAGTTCGAGGGCGACGAGCTTGCCCTCGGGGACCTCCTTGACGGCGGTGTCGGCCGCCTTGTCCCAGGTGACCTTCGCCATCGGGACCAGGGCCTTGCGCTCGGCCTGGTCCTCGGTCAGGGAGGACGTGGGAGAGGGGGAGGTGGTGTCGGTAGGGGATGACGTGTCGGTGGGGGGAGTGGTCTGAGCCGCCTCGGCGACACTGGAGCGTGCCGTGTCGGCGTTCGTGCAGCCGGTCATCAGGAGAACCGCGCCGCCCAGGGCGCAGATGACGGCCATCGAACGAAGGGGCGGGAGACGTCGTACAGAGCTCATGCCTCTCTCCGTAACCGTATGGGCGTTTTGTCATACCGGTTCCGGGGGGAAACCACCCCAATGGCCGACCCGCTCAGCGGACCGGTACGAACGCCGCCCGGTCGGTCGCCGTGACGGTTCCGGGCGGGCACGCCTCGACGGGGCGGAGCCCGGCGCGTTCCAGCCACTCCCGGTACGCGGTGGACTGGCGGGCCACCTCCCAGTACGCCTCCTCCAGGGCCGGGTAGACGGCGTCCAGCTCGGCCCGGGTGCGCGCGGCCAGCAGCAGGCGGACACCGAGGGGGTCGCCGTACAGACGCCGCACCGCCGTGTCGGGGCGTGACAGGGAGCTGGGCTGGCATACGGTCACCACCTCGCCGGTGGCGACGAGGGACGCGGCGGTGTGGTAGTCGCCGTGCAGGACGCGGGGGTCGAGGCCCACGGCGCGCAGCATGCGGTGCACCCCGTCCCACTCGCCGTCGACGGTGGGGTCGACCATCCAGCGGTCGTCGGCCAGGTCGGAGAGGCGGACGACGGGCCGGGTGGCCGCCGGGTGGTCCGCGGGCAGCATGACGAACTGCGGCTCCCGCTCGACGAGGACGCGCAGCCGCAGGCCCTCGGGAACGCGCAGCGGGCAGCCCTCGACCTCGTGCACGAAGGCGACGTCGAGCTGGCCGTCGGTGACCCGGCGCAGCAGCGCGTTGGCGGAGACGTCCATCTGGAGCGTCGGTTCCAGGCCCGGCTGTCTGAGCCTGCGCAGCCAGCCGGCCAGGGCGCGGCTGGCCGTGGAGCCGACGCGCAGCCTGCTGTCGCCGCCGGCCGCGGCGGCGCGGGCCTCGCGGACCAGGGTGCGCATGTCGGCCAGCAGCGGACGGGCCCGGCCGAGGACCGTGCGGCCGAGCGGGGTGGGGCGGCAGCCGGTGCGTCCACGGGTGAACAGGGGCCCGCCCAGGGCCTGTTCGATGCGGCTCAGCTGCGTGCTCAAGGTGGGCTGGGTGACGCCGAGTTGGCGTGCCGCCCGGTGCAGGCTGCCGGCGTCGGCGATGGCGCACAGCGCGCGTAGGTGCCTCACCTCGAGCTCCATGCAGGGAGCGTAGAGCGGAACAGTTGGTTGCGCCAGGTGAACAAAACGCGGCGGACCAGGGCGAGTTCTGCGCTCCGGCCGAACCGGTTCCCGGGCCGGCGCAGCGGCGGGTGATAGCCCGGCCCTATCACCGGTTGCCATCATCACAGCGGGCTCATGGGCGCTCCACACTCACCGGTGACGACTTCTCTCCCCCACTCCCCCACACAAGGAGTCATCGATGCGCATCAGTCTGCCCCTGCTGTCCACCGCGGTCGGTCTCGGCCTGACGGCGGCCGTGCTCGGTACCGGCCCGGCCGCGACGGCCACCGCGCCCGAGGCTCCGGCCCGGGCCGCCGCCGTCGGATACGAGCCGACGGCCGGATCCGGCGAAGACGCCCGGAACAACCGGGCGTTCTTCGAGGCGGTCATCAAGTCCGTCGCCGAGAAGCGCGCCGCCGACCCGAGCTCGACGGCCGCCGTCACCGTCTACTACAGCGCCACCAGCGCGCCCAGCTTCCGCTCGCAGATATCCCGCAGCACCTCGATCTGGAACAGCTCCGTGGCCAACGTGCGCCTCCAGGAGTCGAGCTCCGGCGCCGACTTCGCGTACTACGAGGGCAACGACTCGCGCGGCTCGTACGCCTCCACGGACGGGCACGGCAGGGGCTACATCTTCCTCGACTACCGGCAGAACCAGCAGTACGACTCGACCCGCGTCACCGCCCACGAGACCGGTCATGTGCTCGGTCTGCCCGACCACTACTCCGGCCCGTGCAGCGAGCTGATGTCGGGCGGCGGCCCCGGCCCCTCCTGCACGAACGCCTACCCGAACGCCAACGAGCGCAGCCGGGTGAACCAGTTGTGGGCCAACGGCTTCAAGGCCGCCCTCGACAAGGCGCTGCAGAAGACCTCCCGGCGCTGAGCACCGCCGCACGCGTGCGGCGGGGTCCCCCGCGCCGCCGGTCCTCCCTCGTGGTGCGCGGCGCGCCGCGGGCCCCTTCAGGCGGTTGCCCCGGAGCGTGGGTGAGCGGCGTCCGCGACGGGATGGCCAGGCCTCCCCCGAACTCCCCGTCCCGCTTGGCCGCCGGAGCGCAGCACGCAGGTGTCGTCGGTCACCGGAGTGAAGGACCCGGTGTCGTGGGCCGCCAGGACCCGCGGCCGGCCCAGCCCGTCCCGGCCGGCTCGCCGTCCTCGACGCGGACTGCCGGTGCGGCGGCCAGGCGGTCGGCCTTCTCCGGTTCGGGAGCCTGGAACGCGGGTTCCGCATGGGGTGGTTCAGCAACGCCGGCGGCGGGGAGAGCGGCGAGTACGGCGCGGTGGACCGCCCGGGCCAGCCGGGCTCCCCACTCGGACCGGGGGCCGGCGAAGGAGTGGACGTCGGCTCCGGTCCCCGGTGCGCGGGCCGCGACGCACACGGCGTCCGTGGGGGTGCCGGAGCAGTCGTGGCCCGACTCCAGCAGGGCCTGGACCTTGGCCTCGGTCGCCGTCATCACCGCGTTGACCAGGGCGGCGTCGTCCAGTGCGACCGGCAGCGCGACGACGATGTTGATCGTCCCCGGTGCCACGGCCCCGGGGACGCCCTCCTCGGGCGAGGCCGCCCATCCGCGTACCGAGATGCCGGCGGTCACCGCGGCTTCCGCGCCGCCGTCCCGCGCACGGCCGGGGGCGGACACGTCCGCGGCCGTCATCAGGCCGACGCCCGGCCCCCGGGCACCGGCGGCACGGGCCAGGTCGGCCAGGTGCCGCGCGGGGTCGGTACGGCGGTAGCCGTGGGCCACCTGGGCGTTGAGCACCCAGGCGCGCTCGGCGATCCCGCCGCCCAGTACGGCGCTGCTGGCCATCCGCCAGCCCGGGCCGGGGCGCCAGAGCAGGGCGTGCAGCCGTTCGCCGTCCTCCGTCCGCGTCAGGTGCTCCGGGGTCAGCAGGCCCGCCCCGGTACGGGGCGGGGGCAGGGGGGCGGGCACCGGTCGGGCTCCTCGCGGCGATCGGGGACGGACCGGACGATCGTACTCAGTACCGGTGCTCCCGAATCCGGCCCGGGACGTCCCCCGGGCTCCCCCACGGCTCCCCCGGAACGGCATCAGCGCATTGCGGACCCGACGCCGGGCCCTTTCACTGAACACAACTTCGCCACCAGGCGTCGGATCGGAGGCCACAATGCTGTCCCACACCCTGGAGCATGGGGTCCTGGTCATCACCGTGGACCAGGACCCGGGAATCGACGGGCGGGCCGCGCTGACCACGCGCATCACCCATCTGGTCGACGCCCATCAGCCGACCCCCGTCGTCATCGTCCTCACCGAGCGGGCCGCCGGCCATGCCGCGGTCAGTGCCGTGCTCCGGGCCCACCAGTGGTGTGGTCGGCTCGGCGTCCTGATGTCCGTCGTCACCCACAGCGCGCCGGTCCGGCGGCTGCTGGAGAACAACGCCGACACCTCGGGCCCGCGCCTGGTCGTCCACGCGCGCGTCGACACCGCCATCGCCACCGCGTTCACCGCTGCGGTCTAACGTCCGTACGGAAAACCCCGGCGGTCACGCGCTCGTCCCCCACGGCGCGTGACCGTCGCCCGCTACTGCTGTCCGAGCCAGAGGTCGGGGCCGAAGACCTCGTAGTGGATGGCTTCCGCGGGCACCCCGCGGCGCAGCAGGTCGCCGCGGACGGCACGCATGAAAGGCACCGGGCCGCACAGGTAGGCCGTGAGCCCCTCGGGCAGTTCCAGGCCGCCGATGTCGGCGCGGCCGGTCGACGCCTCCGGCGCGCCGTCGCCGGGCTCCTCGTACCAGAGGTGGAGCCGGGCGTCGGGGAGTGCGCGTATCAGGTCGAGCTGCTCCCGCCGGTGGGCGTGGTCGGCGGGGGTGCGGTCGGCGTGCACGACGGTCACGGGGCGGGTCGCGCCGGTGGCGGCCAGATGGTCCAGCATGGCCAGCACGGGGGTGACGCCGATTCCGGCGGAGGCCAGCAGCAGGGGGCCGTCGCCCTGCGCCAGTGCCAGATCGCCGAACGGCGCGGACACGGTGAGCACGTCGCCCACGCGTGTGTGCGCGTGGAGCCAGGAGGAGACCTCGCCGTCCGGCTGCCCCTCGCCGTGGACGCGTTTGACGGTGATGCGCCAGTCGGACCGGCCGGGCGCCGCGGACAGGCTGTACTGGCGGATCTGCCGGGAGCCGTCCGGCAGCTGCGACTGGACGCTGACGTACTGGCCCGGACGGAACGGCCCCGCGGGGCCGCCGTCGGCGGGCCGGAGTACGAAGGAGACGGCGTCAAGGCTCTCCTCGCGCCGCTCGACGACCTCCATGCGGCGCCAGACCTCTCCCTCGGCGACCTCCGCCTCCTGGTAGAGGCGGGTCTCGACGGCCACGAGCGCATTGGCCATCAGCCAGTACACCTCGTCCCAGGCCGCCGCGACCTCGGGGGTGACGGCGTCGCCGAGCACCTCCGCGATGGCGGCGAACAGGTGACGGTGGACGATCTTGTACTGGTCGGACGTGACGCCGAGGGAGGCGTGCTTGTGCGCGATCCTGGACAGCATCGCGTCCGGACGGGCGTCGGGCCGCTCCAGCAGCATGCCGGCGAACGCGGCGATGGAGCCCGCCAGTGCGCGCTGCTGCTCCCCGTTGGCCTGGTTGCCCCGGTTGAACAGGTCCCGCAGCAGTTCGGGGTGGGCGTCGAACAGCTTCCGGTAGAACAGCTCGGTGATGTCACCGATGGCCGCTCCCACCGCCGGGAGGGTGGCCCGGACCACCGGGACGGACTGTTCGGAGAGCACAGCGACTCCTTAAGTGGTAGATAATATTCGTGTTTTACGTCACGGCTCGGCGCGTCGGCAGCCCGTCCGTGCGCCCCTCAGGCGGAGGTGCGGTCCGAAAGGCCGATCAGGACCGGGCCGGTCGGCGAGGCGACGAGGTCCGCCACGGTCAGCGGGTCGAGCGCCGCGTAGAACGCCTCCTGGGCGTCGCGCAGCGCGCCCCGCAGCCGGCAGGCCCCTCGCAGCGGGCACGGCGTCTCCCCCTCGCAGGAGACCACCTCGCCGTCGCCCTCCAGCTCGCGCACCAGCCAGCCCACCGAGGCACGCCTGCCCAGGTCGGTCAGCGTCAGCCCGCCGCCGCGCCCGCGCCGCGCCTCCACCACGCCGAGGTGCCGCAGGCGCGTGATGGCCTTCGCCGCGTGCGTGTACGGCACGCCCACGACCTCGGCCACCTCACGGGTGGCCGGCGGGTCGTCACCTTCCCCCAGGACCGCCAGGCGCATGACGGAACGCAGGGCCAGGTCGGTGAACTTCGTCAGCCTCACGACCAGGACGCTATCAAATACGCATGCTAGGTTCGTCTTTACTTCCGGCGGTGACCCTGTGGACTGCGTCACGACGGGCCAGGCCGGGGCCGGCCGCCCACCCGGGCGGTCCGTCGGCACAGTCGAGCACTTCGGACGGTGACACCGGATGGCAGCGGAAGACAGCGGCTCCACCCTCCCGGCGGCGGGCCCCGCCCTCCCCCGGGTCCTGTGCGACACCGCGGAGCTCCTGTCGTCCGGCGTCGACGCGTCGGCCGGCGCGCTGTGGAAGCTCGCGGAGCCGGGGCGGCAGCTCGACGCCAACGTCGTCCGGATCCCCCCGGCGGGGCGGGTCGACACCCACACCGAACCGGACCTCGACGTCCTGGTACTGGTCCTCGACGGCGAGGCCGCCCTCCTGTGCGCCGACGGCGAGCGCCCCCTGCGTGCCGGCGCCCTGGCCTGGCTGCCCCACGGTGCGACGCGCGGTGTCCTGGCCGGCCCGGACGGGGTGACGTACCTGACCGTGCACCGACGCCGCCCCGGTATGCGGATCCAGCCGCCCGAGGCCGCCGACCGGCTCCGGCCGGATGCCGGCTGACATCACGGTCAGAGCCGGTGCGGGCCACCGGGGGTGACCGGCGAGGGGCATGCCGGGGCCGCCCCGACAAGCTCCGGCACCAGCCCCCGGGCGGTGCGCGGGTCATCGCCCGGACAGCTCGGCTGCTCGGTCGCCGTCAGGGCGGCCTTCCCCGCGCTCCACCGGCGTCGGCCCGTCCCGCGTCCGTCGGACGGACCACGGGTGCGGCTGCGGACGGCGGACGGCAGACGGCAGACGGCAGACAGCAGACAGCCGGGAACTGACGGAACGAGCCCGGCGATTGATCGGTTTTCCCCATCCTCCGATCACAAACTCTCGTATAGTGATCGCCAGTTGCGCGCCGTGTGATGGCTGCCCGCTGCCCGCCCGCGCCCCCAAGGACGACACGAGGGCCGCTCCGGCGGCCTGGCGAGGACCCGATTGATGACCGCGCCCGCCCGCCCCCGCGACCGAACCGCTTCCCGCGCCCTCGCAGTCGTGGGCCTGCCCTGCGCGGTGGTCTCGGCGCTCGTCGTCGGCGGTTCCGTCGCCGCGGCGCCGTCCTCCGTGCGCCTCCCGCTCGCCCTGGGCGCGAGTGCCGCGGCGATCCTGCTCTGCGCCGCCGTGACCGTGGCCGTGCACGCCGCCCGCGGGGAACGGGTCACCCGCCGACTGCTGGACGCCGCCCGCGCGGACGCCGAAGGGCTCGCCCAGGAACGGCTACGGCTGGCCGAGCGGGCGCGTCAGGAGCGGGAGCGCCTGCGGGCGGAGGCCGATCGTGAACGGGCCCGCCTCGTGGTGGAGTTCGACCGCGAGCGGGGGCGGCTCACGGACGGCTTCGAGCAGGAGCGGGTGCGTCTCGCCGAACAGCGGGACCAGGAGGTCGCCCGGCTCACCGAGGAGGCCGGCCGGCTGCGGGCGCGGCTCGACCGGGCCGACGGTGAGCGGGCCGCCGCGGTCTCCGCGACCGCCAACGCGGCCGCCCGGATGCAGGCGCTGGCCACCGGGATGCTCGCCGACCTGCGCGCGATGGAGGAACGGCACAGCGACGAGGACGTCCTGGCCGACCTGCTCCACCTCGACCACCGCACCGCGCAGGCCGGCCGGCTCGCCGACTCCGTCGCCGTCCTCACGGGGGCCCGCTCCGGACGCCGTTGGGCGCGGCCCATCGGCATGGAGTCCATTCTGCGCGGCGCCATGGGACGTATCGCCGGCTACCAGCGGGTGCGCGTGCACTCGGCCAGCGACGCCGCGGTCGCGGGACACGCCGCCGAGGGCGTCATGCACGCCCTGGCCGAACTCCTCGACAACGCCGCGAACTTCTCCCCGCCGACCGCCGAGGTCCACGTGTACGTCGAGGAGGTGCCCGCCGGCGTCATCGTGTCCGTGGAGGACAGCGGCCTGGTGATGGGCGAGGTGCAGTTGCGCCGGGCCCAGCAGGCGGTGTCCGGCGCGTCCGCCGGACTCGGCGGCCTGACGGGCACCCGGCTGGGTCTCGCCGTGGTGGGCCGGCTGTCCCTCAAGTACGGGCTGAAGGTGTCCTTCCGGCCGTCCGCGCGCGGCGGTACGGGCGTGCTGATGCTCGTGCCCCAGGACCTCCTGAGCGGCCCGGCCGCCTCCGACGGCCCGGTGGCGCACCCCCTGCCCACGGTCCCGGTCGCTCCGCCCCGCGCCTCCGCACCGCCCGCCGAGCCGGCCGGCCCCGCCGACGTGGATCCCGAGCCGCTGCCCGCCCACGAGTCGTCGGACCGCGGGCCGGACGCGACGACCGGGTCCGCCGAGCCGGTCACGGGGCTGCCCAGGCGCCGCCGCGGCCGTACCCTCGCCGAGGCGGAACGCGCCCGCGCCGCCCGGTCCACCGAGCCGCGCACCACGCCGCCCGCCGGCGACGCGAAGGCACGCGCGGCCCGCTTCAGCAGCTTCCGCCAGGCCGTACGGGCCACCGGCCCCGCGCGGGACGGTGCCCCGCGGGCGGAGCCCGCCGCCCCCGCACCGGCCGAGACGGCCCCCGATCACCCGTCCCACTCGCACGCGCACCCGGAAGGCGACACCACCCCATGACCGGCTCGACCACCGCCGACGAGAAGCTCACCTGGCTCATCGAGGGCCTCCTGGAGCGCACGCCGGGTGCGCGGCACGCACTCGTCCTCTCCCGTGACGGCCTCAAGCTGTGCCGCACCCCGGAGCTCTCCGTCGACCAGGCCGACCAGCTCGCCGCGATCGCCGCCGGCATCCAGTCGCTGTCCCACGGCGCCTCCGTGGAGTTCGGCGACGGCAGCGGCGGGGTGCGCTCGGCCATGACCGAGTTCTACGGCGGCGTCCTGTTCATCGTGGAGGCCGGTGAGGGCGCGCACCTCGCCGTGGTCACCTCCGAGGACGCGGACGCGGGACTCGTCGGGCACAACATGAGCGAGTTCGTCGAGCAGCTCGGCGAGCACCTCACCGCGCGGCCCCGTACGTCATGAGCCGCCCCGGCAGGGACGACGCGCCCGACCGCCTCTACACCGTCACCCAGGGACGCAGCCGATCGGGCCCCGACAACCCCTTCGACCTGGTCACCCTCGTGGTCGCCGAGTGCGAGCCGACGCCCGGCATGCAGTCGGAGCACGCGGCGATCCTCAGGATGACCGAAGCCCCCACGGCCGTGGTGGAGATCGCCGCCGAACTGCGGCTCCCGGTGAGCATCACCAAGATCCTGCTTTCCGACCTGCACGCCACGGGCCGTGTGAGCGCGCGCCACCCCAAGGCAGCCGTCCCCGATCCCGACATCCTGGAGCAGGTGCTCGTTGGACTCCGCAATCTCTGACGCCCGCACCCCCCTGGGTGCGTCCGCCGACAACGGCCTGAAGATCGTGGTCGTGGGCGGGTTCGGCGTCGGCAAGACGACCATGGTCCGCTCGGTCAGCGAGATCCGCCCCCTCAACACCGAGGAGACGATGACGCAGGCCGGCGAGGCGGTCGACGACATCAGCGAGGTGCGCGGCAAGACCGCGACGACCGTGGCCTTCGACTTCGGCCGGATCAGCCTCGACGCGCACAACGTGCTGTACCTGTTCGGCGCGCCCGGACAGGAACGGTTCTGGTTCCTGTGGGACCGGCTGTTCTCCGGCACGCTCGGCGCGGTGGTCCTCGTCGACACCCGCCGCATCGACGACTCCTGGTACGCCATCGACCGCCTGGAGCACCACGGAACGCCGTTCATCGTCGCCTGCAACGACTTCGGCGGGCCCCAGCACCCGCCCGAGGCCGTACGCACTGCCCTCGACCTGGATCCGCGGGTGCCGCTCGTCTCCTGCGACGCACGGTCCCGCGAGTCCGCCAAGCACGTGCTGATCACGCTCGTCGAGCACCTCCAGGCCCACTACGCCGGCCAGGCGGCCCGGCCCCGACAGGAGTTCGTGTGAGCACCGACGCCCCCTCCGCCGTACCGCTCAGCGGCCCCCGCTTCCAGACCGAACCCGCCCTGCTGTACCGGCAGATGCGGCGTGAGCACGGTGCCGTCACACCTGTGCTCCTGGACGGGGACGTCCCCGCCTGGCTGGTGCTGGGTTACCGCGAACTGCACCAGGTGACCGGCGATCCGGTGCTGTTCAGCCGGGACTCCGACCTGTGGAACCAGTGGGAGAACATCCCCGACGACTGGCCCCTGCTGCCGATGATCGGCCGCAAGCAGCCGTCGATCCTCTACACGGTCGGCGAGCGGCACCGCGAACGCGCCGCCATGATCAGCGACGCGCTGGAGGCCGTCGACCCGCACGTCCTGCGCGGCCACGCCGAACGGTTCGCCGACGAACTCGTCGACCGGCTCTGCGCCAAGGGCGAGGCCGATCTGGTCGGCGACTACGCCATGCTGCTGCCGGTACGCGTGCTGGCCCGTCTGTACGGCTTCTCCGACGAGCAGGGACCGGCCCTGGTCACGGCCCTCAACGACATGATCGACGGCAGGGAGCGGGCCATCGCCGGCCAGACGCACCTCGCCACGTCGATGGGGCGGCTGCTCGCCGAGCGGAAGGCGGCGCCCGCCGACGACGTCGCGTCCCGGATGCTGGCCGACGACAGCGGCTTCAGCGAGGAGGAGGTCGCCCAGGACCTCATGGTGATGATGGCCGCGGGCCACCAGCCCACGGCGGACTGGATCGGCAACTCGCTGCGCCTGATGCTGACCGACGACCGCTTCGCCGCCTCCCTCTTCGGTGGCCGCAACAGCGTCGCCGAGGCCATGAACGAGGTGCTGTGGGAGGACACGCCCACGCAGAACGTGGCCGGCCGGTGGGCCTCGCGCGACACCCGGCTCGGCGGGCGCCACATCCGCGCCGGTGACCTGGTGCTGCTCGGGCTGCAGGGCGCCAACTCCGACCCGCAGATCCGCACCGACGGCTCCGCGCTCACCGGCGGCAACAACGCGCACTTCTCCTTCGGCCACGGCGAGCACCGCTGCCCCTTTCCCGCGCAGGAGGTCGCCGAGGTCATCGCGCGGACCGGCATCGAGGTCGTCCTCGACCGGCTGCCGG
This sequence comes from Streptomyces sp. AC627_RSS907, assembly GCF_019049165.1. Classification (NCBI taxonomy): domain Bacteria; kingdom Bacillati; phylum Actinomycetota; class Actinomycetes; order Kitasatosporales; family Streptomycetaceae; genus Streptomyces; species Streptomyces sp. AC627_RSS907. The sequence goes on along the minus strand of NZ_JAGMUE010000005.1, from coordinate 35,832 downwards.
ACATCGACCTGGCCGTACCGGCCGGGTCCCTCACCCGTCGCCCCTCGCCCTGGCTGCGGGGGCTGACCGAGTTGCCCGTGCGGTTCACCCCGACCACTGCCCTGGGAGGCACGTCAGCATGACGACCGGCACCGAAGAAGCGCGGATCCCGCTGGATCCGTTCGTCACCGACCTGGACGGCGAGAGCGCCCGGCTGCGCGCGGCCGGGCCGCTCGCGGCGGTGGAGCTGCCGGGCGGTGTGCCCGTCTGGGCGGTGACCCACCACGCGGAGGCCAAGTCGCTCCTCACCGACCCCCGGCTGGTCAAGGACATCAACGTGTGGGGGGCGTGGCAGCGCGGCGAGATCCCCGCGGACTGGCCGCTGATCGGGCTGGCCAACCCCGGCCGCTCCATGCTCACCGTGGACGGCGCCGAGCACCGCCGGCTGCGTACGCTCGTCGCGCAGGCGCTCACGGCGCGCCGGGTGGAGCACATGCGCGAGCGGATCACCGAGCTCACCGTCCGGCTGCTGGACGAGTTGCCCGCGGACGGCGGCGTGGTGGACCTCAAGTCGGCCTTCGCCTACCCGCTGCCGATGTACGTCATCGCCGACCTGATGGGCATCGAGGAGGCGCGGCTGCCGCGGCTGAAGGTGCTGTTCGAGAAGTTCTTCTCGACGCAGACGCCCCCGGCGGAGGTCGTCGCGACCCTCACCGAGCTGGCCGGGATCATGGCCGACACGGTCGCCGCGAAGCGCGCCGCGCCCGGCGACGACCTGACCAGCGCGCTGATCCTCGCCTCCGAGGACGGCGACCACCTCAGCGACGAGGAGATCGTCTCCACGCTCCAGCTGATGGTGGCCGCCGGCCACGAGACCACGATCTCGCTCATCGTGAACGCCGTGGTCAACCTGTCCGCACATCCCGGACAGCGGGACCTGGTGCTGTCCGGGGAGGCGGACTGGTCCGCGGTGATCGAGGAGACGCTGCGCTACTCGACCCCGACCTCGCACGTCCTGATCCGTTTCGCGACCGAGGACGTCCCGGTCGGCGACAAGGTGCTGCCCGCCGGGGACGCGCTGATCGTGTCGTACGGCGCGCTGGGCCGGGACGAGCGGGCGCACGGTCCGACGGCGGGCGAGTTCGACATCACCCGCGCCTCGCGCAACCGGCACATCTCCTTCGGGCACGGCCCCCACGTGTGCCCCGGCGCGGCCCTGTCGCGCCTGGAGGCCGGCGTGGCGCTCCCCGCGCTCTACGCCCGTTTCCCGCGCCTGGACCTGGCGGTGCCGGTGTCGGACCTGCGCAACAAGCCGGTGGTCACGCAGAACGACCTGTTCGAGCTGCCGGTCAGGCTGGCGTAGCGTCGCCCGGTCACCCGCGGGGCGTTTGCTCCCCGCCCTGCGGGTAACTCCGGCATTCCGGACGCCGAACTCGTTTCCGGCACACCGGCGTCGACACTGCTGTGTGGCATCCCGGGAGTCGCTATGTGGAAGCGCAAGAGCAGGAAGGGCCGGCGGCCCGCGAAGCCGGTCCCCATCGAACTGTGCGACCTGTGCGCCAGGGTCTTCCCGAAGGACGAGTCCGTGAGCGGATACGTACCGGACTCCTCCGCGGCGCACACCACCAACGAGTGGTTCGACGGGCTGCGGCTCATCACCGCGTGCTGCGACGACCACTTCGACGCGATCAAGAAGGACTACGCGGACCGGCCCTTCGTGCAGGAGGAGCTGTGGGCGGCGAAACTCACCCGGGCCCTGACCACGGGCCCGCCGGCGCTCTCCATGGACCAGCTCGGCTGCCGGACCGGCCTTCAGGAGCCGCAGATACGCGCCGCCATCGCCTGGCACAACGAGCGCATGCGCGAGCAGCAGCGCATGGACCCCTGACTCCGCGCCCCTGACTCCGCGCCCCTGACCAGGCGCCCTCGCCGTTCGATCCGTGCGAAGGCCGTCGCGGCACGGCGGTCCGCGGCGGCGGAGACCGGCGACCGGGTGACGCGACGTTTGTCCGGCGCGCCGCCGGGTCATTCAGTTCCGCGTCCGCGCGCCATCGAAAGGACGCCCGAGGAGCAGCCCGTGAACCGGTTGTGGCGGCCGTTCCACCGTGTGTGGGACCGGCTGGCCGCGTCCGCCCTCGTCCGCCGGGGCCGGGAGCTGGAGCTGATGCACCGGGCCATGGGCTTCGCCACCCTGGCCCTGGTGACGCTGGCGCCGCTGCTGATCGTGGTGGCCGCCGCCGATCCCCTGGGGCGGGGGGGTTTCGCGTCCTGGCTGGCCGACGGCATGGGGCTGTCCGGCCGGTCCGCCCGGGTGCTGACCGACATCATCAGCCCGCCGACCAAGGTCATCGGCACCACGAGCGTGTGGGGCGGTATCGCGCTCGCCGTGTTCGGCGTGTCCTTCGCGGCCAGCGTGCAGAACGGCTACGAGCGCGTCTGGGGGCTGCCCTCCGGCCCGTGGCACCGCGTCTGGCGCCAGCTGACCTGGGTGGTCGCCCTGACCGCCTACCTCTACCAGGAGGTGCAGACGCGGACCGCTCTGCACGGGACGGCACGGATCGCGCTGTCCACGGCGACGGGCATGCTGTTCTTCTGGTGGGGCCAGCACTTCCTGCTGGGCAGCCAGGTCCGCTGGCGGGACCTGCTGCCGGGGGCGCTCGCGACCATGGTGGGCCTGATCGGCCTGCGCGGTTTCTCCTTCCTCGTCTTCACCCCGCTCATCCTCGACAACGCGATCAGCTACGGCACGGTCGGCATCGTGCTCGTGGTGGAGTCCTGGCTGATCGGGGTCGGATTCGTCGTCTTCGGGGGCGCGATGGTCGGTCACTGGTTCTGCGAGCACCACTGGTGGACCCGCCACATCGACCGGCAGTGACCCTTCCCGCCGGCGACCGTTCCCGCCGGCACGCGCTGGCCCGCAGCCCGTCGCGCCGGCCGGTCGTCAGCCGTGCGGCAGCCCCTCCCGGGCCGTCGCCCACGCGCTCCGGCCGGAACGGGCGGCCCACCGCGGCAAAGCCGCCGTCCGGCCGCCGCGGGACCGTCGGCGCACGCCGTCGGCCACCGCCGCGGCGACGGTTCCGGTCACGGCGGCGGCCAGGGCGAGCGGGCGGCGGTGGCGGGAGATCCAGAACTGGACGCTGCGCGCGTGGGACTCGTCGTCGAAGACGCCGTGCGCGCCGTAGTCGGCCGGCGCGGTGCCGTCCGGCGGCTTCCAGAGGTTGACCGGCCGCGCCGGGTCGACCGGCTGGTCGGTCTGCTGTCCTTCGTAACCGGTGCGGGCCAGGTAGCGGTCCAGCAGTCCCGGGACGACCTTCTGGCCGAGCAGGGTGGCGACGGTGGAGCCGCCCACCCAGTACTCGCGCCGCCCGGGATGGTCGGCGGCGTACAGGACCGCCTCGGCGGCGACCTCGGGCTGGTAGACGGGAGCCACCGGGCGCGGATGCCGGGGCAGCCGGGTGAGGACCCAGCTGAACTGCGGGGTGTTGAGCCCGGGCATCTGGACCATGGTCACCCGCACCCCGCTGCGGTCGTGCAGCAGCTCGCAGCGCAGGGACGCGGTGAACCCCTGGATGGCGTGCTTGGCCCCGCAGTAGGCCGCCTGGAGCGGGACGCTGCGCTGCGCCAGCGCCGACCCCACCTGGACGATGGTGCCGCGATCGCGGGGCATCATGCGCCGCAGGGCGGCCTGGGTGCCGTGGACGAAGCCGAGGTAGGTCACCTCCGTGGCCCGTTTCAGCTCTTCGGGCCTGATCTCGGGCACGGGCGCGAAGACCGTCGAGAACGCCGCGTTCACCCAGACGTCGATCGGGCCGAGCTCCTCCTCGATCCGGTCGGCCGCCGCGTCCACCGCCACCGGGTCGGAGACGTCCACGACCAGCGGCAGCGCGCGACCGCCGGCCTCCCGGACCTCCTCGGCCGCCCGTTCCAGGGCGTACTCGCCGCGCGCGAGCAGGGCCACGGCGCTCCCGCGGGCGCCGAAGGCCCGTGCGGTGGCGCGGCCGACGCCGCCGCTCGCCCCGGTGACGACCACGACACCGGGGCCGCCCGCCCGGTCGTGCCGGCCGCTACGCCGGACCCGTCGCCCGCCGCTCACTTCCGGCCCCGGCCCGGGAGGTGCTCGGCGTACTCGGTGAGCTTCTGGCGTACGCCCTTGGTGGCGATCCCGGTGAGCTGCGGGTCGTGCAGCGCCGCCTTGATGGCCTTCTTGCCCTGGTCCTTCATGATGTGGGGCGGGATCGGCGCGATCTCCGCGTCGACCTTGAACTCCAGGACCACGGGCCGGCCGGCGGCGAGCGCCTCGTCCCAGGCGGCACCGACCTTCTTCGGGTCGGCGCAGACGATGCCCTTGAGGCCGAGGAGTTCGGCGTAGGCGGCGTAGGGGACGTCGGGGATGTCCTGGGAGCCCGGATACTTGGGATCGCCCGCCATGGCGCGCTGCTCCCAGGTGACCTGGTTGAGGTCCTGGTTGTTGAAGACGCAGAAGACGAGCGGGGCAGGCCCGGACAGGCGGTCCAGGTACCGCTTGACGGTGATCATCTCGTTCATGCCGTTCATCTGGAAGGCGCCGTCCCCGATGAAGGCGATCACCGGCCGGTCGGGGTACGCGAACCGCGCCGCGATCGCGTAGGGCGTCCCGGGGCCCATGGTGGCGAGCGTGCCGGACAGGGAGGCCCGCATGCCGTCGCGGAGCATGAGGTGGCGTGCCCACCAGTTGGTGCCCGAGCCGGAGTCCGCCGTCAGGATGACGCCGTCCGGCAGCCGCGGGGACAGCTCGGCGGCGACGGACTGGGGGTTGATCGTCTTGCCGAAGTGCTCGCCCGCCCAGCGGTCGCACAGGTCGTGCCACTCCCGGACGTCCTTCTCGATCTTCTCCCGCCAGCCGCGGTCCTTCTTGCGCTGGAGCATGGGGATCAACGCGCGCAGGGTCTCCCTGGAGTCGCCGACGAGGTGCGCGTCCATCGGGTAGCGGATGCCGATCATGCGGCCGTCGATGTCGATCTCGACGCCCCGGGCCTGTCCCTCCTCGGGCAGCCACTCGGAGTACGGGAAGCTGCTGCCGACCATGAGCAGGGTGTCGCAGCCCTGCATCATGTTGTCGCTGGCCTTGCTGCCCAGCAGTCCGATGGGGCCGGTGACGTAGGGCAGGTCGTCGGGCAGGACCTCGCGGCCGAGCAGTGCCTTGGCGACGCCGGCGCCGAGCAGTTCGGCCACCTCGGCCACCTCGGCCTCGGCGTTCGCCGCGCCCTGGCCGACCAGCATGGCGACCTTGTCGCCCGCGTTGAGGACGTCGGCGGCCCTGCGCAGTTCGTCGAGGTCGGGCAGGACCCGGGGGCGGCTCCAGCCCACGCTGGAGAAGACGGAGCCGTGCTCCCTGGGCGGGGAGGGCTGGGCCTCCTCCTCCTGCACGTCGTTGGGGATGATGATCGTGGCGACCCCGCGGGTGGTCAGCGCGGTCTTGAAGGCGCGGTCGATCACGTGCCGGGCCTGGCCCGGGTGGACGACCATCTGACAGTACTCGGACACGTCCGCGAACAGCTGGTCGAGGGCGATCTCCTGCTGGTAGTGGGTACCCAGCGACAGCCGCTTCTGCTGGCCGACCACGGCCACCACGGGCTGGTGGTCGAGCTTGGCGTCGTACAGACCGTTGAGCAGGTGTACCGCGCCCGGACCCGACGTGGCGACGCAGCACCCCACCTCACCGGTGAACTTCGCGTGCCCGCAGGCCATGAACGCGGCCATCTCCTCGTGCCGCGCCTGGATGAACTCCGGGTCTCCGTCAGCGCGGTCGAACGCGCCGAGCAGACCGTTGATGCCGTCGCCCGGATAGCCGTACACACGCTGGACGCCCCACTCGGACAGGCGCTGGAGCACATAGTCGGCGACTTGGGTCATGGAGCTCTCCTGGGCGTGGGGGAACGACGACGGGCTTCTGGAGTTGCCTTCCCCGGCGGTCGGTAAACCGGACGGCACTCACCCGTTCGGCCGCCGACCGGCCGTCGACCCGCCGCGGACCGGCCTGGGCCGGCCCGGACCGCCGCGTGGAAGCCGAACGCAAAGGCGGCCCTCGGCCCCGCGTCCTCACCTCCGCGGCGCCGCCGTGCTCGCCCGGGTCACCAGTCGGGTCGGTACCAGCGTCGTGCCCCGCTCCGGGCCGTCATGGCGCATCTTGCGCAGCACGGCCTGCACGCAGAGCCGCCCCACCTCGGCGAAGTCCTGGTGGACGGTGGTCAGCGGCGGCAGGAAGGAGCCGGACTCGGCGATGTCGTCGAAGCCGATGACGCTGACGTCCTCGGGGACGCGCCGGCCGCGTTCGTGCAGGGCGCGCATCAGGCCGAGGGCCATCTGGTCGTTGGCCGCGAAGACGGCCGTGCACTCCTCGCGGGCGGCGAGTTCCAGGCCGGCCCGGTAGCCGGACTCCGCCGACCAGTCGCCCCGTACGAGGGGCGGCGTGGTGCGGCCCGCCTCGGTGAGCGTGCGGCGCCAGGCGTCCGTGCGGCGCTGGGCGGCGAAGGAGCCCTCCGGCCCGCCCAGGTGCCACACCGTGTCGTGCCCGAGGTCCAGCAGATGCCGCACGGCGGCGCGGGTGCCGCCGGCCTGGTCGGTGTCGACGACCGTGTAGTGGTCGCCGGCGTCGGAGTCGACCACGACGACCTGGACGTGGGGCGGCAGTTTGAGGGTCGCGGCGTCCAGCAGGTGGACCTCCATGATGACGATCACCGCGTCGACGGCCAGTTCCTCCAGCCGCGAGAACGCGCCCCGCACCTCGTCCTGGGTGGGGACGGCGACCGGCAGCAGCGTCACCGCGTAACCCTCGCTCGCCGCGGAGGTGGCGATGGCCTCCAGCGTGCGCACGTTGCCCGTGGTCGCCAGCGAGAAGGTGATGACGCCGATGGTGCGGAACTCTCCGCGCTTGAGCGCCCTGGCCGCGCTGTTGGGCCGGTAGCCCAGCTCCTTCATGGCCGCCAGCACCTGCTGCCGGGTCTCCTCGGTCACCCCGGCGTAGCCGTTGGAGACGCGGGAGACGGTCTGCGAGGAGACCCCCGCCAGCCGGGCCACGTCCGCCATGGACGCCGTCGGTACCCGGCCGCCCCGCCGGCGTCGCGTGCCCTCGTCCCGGGCGCCCGCGACTCCCTCAGCCGTGTCCACTTGCCGTCCGCCACCTCTCCGCACCTGTTCGAGTCCCGGTTCCCGACGGACCCTTGACCGTCGTCCTCGGGGCAGTGTAGACATGCCGCCATCCAATGTTTACGTAAACATAACACCTCTCGGACCCCTTCCCGGGCATCGGATGTTTACGCAAACATGATGAGCCTCCAGGACATGGACGAGCGAGGAACGACATGACGACGCTGCAACCGCGGGCCGCCGCCGAACCGCGGCCTGCCCCACCCCCGGCGAGGCGGGACCGCCGCTCCTGGACGGGGTGGGGGTTCCTCGGTCCTTTCGTGGCCGTGTTCGCCCTGGTCTTCCTCGCGCCGATCGCGTACTCGGTCTACCTGAGCCTCTTCCGCGACCAGCTCATCGGCGGCACCACGTTCGTCGGCCTGGACAACTACTCCCAGGCACTGGAGGACGAGCAGTTCTGGGCCTCGCTCGGCCGGGTCTCGCTCTTCCTGGCCGTCCAGGTGCCGATCATGCTCGGCATCGCGCTGCTGGTGGCTCTGGCGCTGGACAGCGGGCGGCTGTACGGCCGGGACTTCTTCCGCATCTCCATCTTCCTGCCGTACGCCGTGCCCGCCGTGGTGGCCACCCTGATGTGGGGCTTCATGTACGGCACCCGCTTCGGCCTGGTCGGTGACATCAACAGCGCGCTGGGCGTCTCGCTGCCCGACCCGCTCTCCCCCGGCCTGGTGCTGGCCTCCATCGGCAACATCGTGACCTGGGAGTTCGTCGGCTACAACATGCTGATCTTCTACTCGGCGCTGCGCGTCATCCCGCACTCGCTGTACGAGGCGGCGCAGATCGACGGCGCCGGGCAGATCCGCGTGATCACGGCCATCAAGCTCCCGGCCATCCGCGGCGCCCTGGTCATCGCCACGATCTTCTCGATCATCGGCAGCTTCCAGCTCTTCAACGAGCCCAGCATCCTGCAGGCCCTGGCCCCCAACGCCATCACCACCGACTACACGCCGAACCACTACACGTACTCGCTGTCCTTCAACGGGCAGCAGCACAACTACTCCGCGACGGTCGCCATCGTCATGGGGCTGATCACGATGGTCATCGCCTACGTCGTCCAGCTGCGCGGCATGCGCAAGGGAGTGTGAAGCAGCGATGACCAGTCCCGTCGTCACCGCCTCCGACCGTTCCGCGCCCGCGTCGCCCGGCGCGCCGGGCTCCGTGCCCCGGCTGCGCGCCCCCCGGCGCCGGCACTCCGCCGACAAGCCCCGGCGCAGCGTCCTGCTGACCGTCCTCACCTCCCTGGTGCTGCTGTACAGCCTGGTGCCGCTCATCTGGCTGGCCATCAGCGCCACCAAGACGCAGGAGGGACTGTCCCGTTCCTTCGGTCTGTGGTTCGACGGCGACTTCGCGCTGTGGGACAACATCACCGAGACGTTCACCTACAACGACGGCGTCTTCACCCGCTGGCTGCTGAACACCCTGCTGTACGTGGGGCTGGGGGCGGGCGGCGCCACCTTCCTCGCCGTGCTCGGCGGCTACGCGCTCGCCAAGTTCGACTTCCCCGGCCGGCGTGCCGTCTTCGCCGTCGTCATCGGCGCGGTGGCCGTGCCGGGTACCGCGCTGGCGGTGCCGACCTTCCTGATGTTCAGCAAGATGGGGCTCACCAACACCCCCTGGGCGGTGATCATCCCGTCCCTGATCTCGCCGTTCGGCCTGTATCTGATGTGGGTGTTCGCCACCGAGGCCATCCCGGCCGAGCTGATGGAGGCCGCCCGCATCGACGGCGCCGGCGAGGTGCGCACCTTCTTCCAGGTCGCCCTGCCGCTGCTGGCGCCCGGCATCGTCACCGTTCTCCTCTTCACCATGGTCGCGACCTGGAACAACTACTTCCTGCCGCTGGTCATGCTGAAGGACCCCGACTGGTATCCGCTGACGCTGGGCCTGAACAGCTGGAACGCCCAGGCCGCGACCGCCGGCGGCGAGGCCGTCTTCAACCTGGTCGTCACCGGGTCGCTCATCACCATCCTGCCGCTGATCGCCGCGTTCCTGCTGCTCCAGAAGTACTGGCAGTCGGGACTGGCCGCCGGAAGCGTCAAGGAGTAGCCGCCCGCCCGCTCCCCCTCTCACTTTGCCCCTCACAACCCTCAACGGTGCCGGTTCCGGCCACGAAGAAGTGGAAGCACACCCATGCCCAAGCACTCGCGCCGCCTGCTGCGCGGCATAGGCCTCGTCTGCGCCCTCGCCCTCGGGGCGACCGCCTGCGGCTCCGACGACGGGGAGTCGAGCCAGAAGGCGCTCTCCCCGGCGGACATCCAGGCGGCCCTGAAGAAGGGCGGTACCCTCACGGTCTGGGCGTGGGAGCCCACGCTCAAGCAGGTGGCCTCCGACTTCGAGAAGGAACACCCCGGCGTCAAGGTCGACCTCGTCAACGCGGGCACCCACAACGACCAGTACACGGCCCTCCAGAACGCCATCTCGGCGAAGAAGGGCGTTCCGGACGTCGCCCAGATCGAGTACTACGCGATGGGCCAGTACACGCTGACCAAGCAGCTGACCGACCTCAAGGCCTTCGGCGCCGACAAGCTGTCCGCCTCGTTCTCCCCCGGCCCGTGGAACGGGGTGAAGGCCGGCGGCGACGGCGTGTACGCCCTGCCGATGGACTCCGGTCCGATGGCGCTGTTCTACAACAAGAAGGTCTTCGACAAGTACGACATCAAGGTGCCCACGACCTGGGCCGAGTACCTGGACGCGGCCCGCGCCCTGCACAAGGCCGACCCGAAGGCGTACATCACCGCCGACATCGGCGACGCCGGGGCCACCACCAGCATGCTCTGGCAGGCCGGTTCGCGCCCCTACACCGTCGACGGCACCAAGGTGAAGATCGACTTCTCGGACCAGGGCGCCAAGACGTACACCGGCACCTGGCAGAAGCTCATCGACGAGAAGCTGCTCGCCCCCGTCAACTCCTGGACCGACGAGTGGTACAAGGGCCTGGGCGACGGCACCATCGCCACCCTCGCCACCGGCGCCTGGATGCCCGCCAACCTCGCCTCGGGTGTGAAGGACGCCGCCGGTGACTGGCGGGTCGCCCCGCTGCCGCAGTGGACCGCGGGCGCCAAGGCGAGCGCGGAGAACGGCGGCAGCGCGCTGGCCCTGCCGGAGCTGGGCGAGAACGAGGCGCTGGCCTACGCCTTCGTCGAGTACGCCAACGCGGGCAAGGGCGTGCAGACCCGCCTGGAGAGCGGCGCCTTCCCGGCGACCACCGCGGATCTGCGGTCCACGAGGTTCCAGGACACCGCCTTCCCCTACTTCGGCGGCCAGAAGGCCAACAAGATCTTCGCCGAGTCCGCCGCGAACGTCGCCGACGACTGGTCGTACCTGCCCTACCAGGTGTACGCGAACTCGGTCTTCAACGACACCGTCGGCAAGGCCTACGTCTCCGGCACCACGCTGGCCGAAGGCCTGAAGTCCTGGCAGGACGCCTCCGTCAAGTACGGCACGGAGCAGGGCTTCACCGTCGAGAAGTAACACGCGATGCGGCGGCCCGCAGCAGGGCGGCGCGGCTCCCGCGCCGCCCTGCGCACCGCTCGCCCCCACACCGGAAGGACCGCCATGATCTCCACCCTCCTGTCCCGTCTCCAGCCCACGCAGGACGGTACGCCCGCCTCCCGTCTCGCCTTCGGCGCCGACTACAACCCCGAGCAGTGGCCCCGGGAGGTGTGGGAGGAGGACGTCCGGCTGATGCGCGAGGCCGGCGTGAACATCGTGTCGCTCGGCATCTTCTCCTGGGCCCGCATCCAACCCGGTCCCGAAACCTGGGACTTCGCCTGGCTCGACGAGGTCATGGACCTCCTCCACGAGAACGGCGTCGGCGTCGACCTGGCCACCGCCACCGCCTCCCCGCCGCCCTGGCTGACCACCGCGCACCCGGAGATCCTCCCGGTCACCGACCGCGGCGAGACGCTGTGGCCGGGCGCGCGCCAGCACTGGCGCCCCACCTCACCGGTCTTCCGCGAGCACGCCCTGCGCCTGGTCCGGGAGTTGGCGACCCGCTACGCGGGCCACCCGGCCCTGGTCGCCTGGCACGTCAACAACGAGCTGGGCTGCCACAACGTGTACGACTACTCCGACGACGCGGCCCGCGCCTTCCGTGACTGGCTGCGCGCGCGGTACGGCACGCTGGACGCCCTCAACCACGCCTGGGGCACGGCGTTCTGGTCGCAGCGCTACAGCGACTGGGAGCAGATCCTGCCGCCGCGGCTGGCCGCCTCGCACCCGAACCCGACCCAGCAGCTGGACTTCAAGCGGTTCTCCTCGGACGCGCTCAAGGACCACCTGCGCGCGGAGCGGGACCTCCTGCGGGAGCTGACACCCGACGTCCCCGTCACCACCAACTTCATGGTGATGCCCGGCACCAAGGGCATGAACTACGCCGACTGGGCGGGGGAGGTGGACTTCGTCGCCAACGACCACTACGTCGTGCCGAGCCCCCGGGACCGCGACGAGCTGTCGTTCTCGGCGAACCTGACCAGCGGCATCGCCGGGGGCCGGCCCTGGTTCCTGATGGAGCACTCGACCAGTGCCGTCAACTGGCAGCCGGTGAACCTGGCCAAGCGGCCGGGTGAGCTGGCCAGGGACTCGCTGACGCACGTGGCGCACGGCGCCGACGCGGTCTGCTTCTTCCAGTGGCGCCAGTCGGCGGCGGGCGCCGAGAAGTACCACTCGGCGATGGTCCCGCACGCCGGCGCCGACAGCGACCTCTTCCGCGCGGTCGCCGCGCTCGGCGACACGCTCAAGACGCTGGCGCCGGTCGCCGGGAGCGAGCGGGAGGCCGCCGAGGTCGGCATCCTCTTCGACTGGGAGTCGTGGTGGGCGAGCGAGCAGGACTCGCACCCCACGTCGCTGCTCGACTACCACCGGGAGGCGCTCGACTGGTACTCCGCGCTGCTCTCCCTCGGCATCCGCGCCGACGTCGTCACCACCGGCGCCGACCTGAGCCGGCACCGGGTGCTGATCGCGCCCGTGCTGCACCTGGTCCCGGCCGAGCTCGCCAAGGACCTCACGCGCTACGCCGAGCAGGGCGGCCACCTGGTCACCACGTACTTCTCCGGCGTCGTCGACGAGAACGACCACGTCTGGCTCGGCGGCTACCCGGGCGCCCTGCGGGAGCTGCTCGGCATCCGCATCGAGGAGTTCGGCCCGCTGCCCGCCGGGCAGACCGTGGAGCTGGACGACGCGAGCACCGGGGACCTGTGGACCGACCACATCACCGCCACCGCGCCCGGGACCGAGGTCCTCGCCCACTACCGCACCGGCACGCACGCGGGCCGCCCGGCCGTCACCCGGCGTCCGGCGGGCGGCGGTTCGGCCGCCTACGTCTCCACCCGGCTCGGCGCCGACGGGCTCGCCGCGCTGCTGCCGAGGTTGCTGGAACCGGCCGGCGTGGCGAGCGAACTGCCCGCCGAGGTGCGCGGCTCGGTGGAGGTCACGGTGCGCCGCGGCCCCGGGGGCCGGTTCCGGTTCCTGGTCAACCGGACCGACGAGACCGTGACCGTCCCGGGGCTCACCGGAGAGGTCCTGGTGGGCGGCACCGGCGCCGACGGCGCCGTCGTCCTCGCGCCGCGGGGCGTCGCCGTGCTGCGCACGCCCACCGCCTGAGCCACACCGGCCCGTCCGGGAGCGGCCGAGGACCCGTACCGCCACCGCACCACCCACGACTCCCCGGAGCGGCACGCACCCGCTCCGGGGCCGCCCCCTCCTGCCCTAAACCGGGCGGGAGGGGCCACCGCAGCGACCACACCTGTCAGTTGGGAGCACACGATGGCACGCCGTACCCGCAGCAGACGCCTCCTCGGGGCCGCCGCCCTGACCGCCCTGGCCACGGGGGCCGCATCGATCAGCGTCCCGGCCCAGGCCGAACCGGCCACGGCCACCGCCTCCGTCACCGTGCGGCCGGACCCGTCGTACCAGCAGGAGAAGTTCGAGGGCTGGGGCACCAGCCTGGTCTGGTTCGCCAACGCGACCGGCGACTACCCGCCCGAGATCCGCGAGAAGCTGGCCCGGCTCCTGTTCGACGACGACGGCCTCGGGCTGAACATCGCCCGCTACAACATCGGCGGCGGCAACGCGCCGGACGTCAAGGACTACCTGCGGGCCGGCGGCGCCGTCGAGGGCTGGTGGAAGGCGCCCGCCGGCACCACCCGCGAGGACACCGGCTGGTGGAGCGCCGACGACCCGGCCGACTGGAACAAGGACGCCGACGCGACCCAGCGCTGGTGGGTCGAGCGCATCAAGGACGACATCGACCACTGGGAGACGTTCAGCAACTCGCCGCCCTGGTTCATGACGGTCAGCGGCTACGTCTCCGGCGGCTTCGACTCCTCCGCCGACCAGCTCAGGTCCGAGTCGGTCGACGACTTCGCCGCCTACCTGGCCGGCGCGACCCGGCGGCTGGAGCAGGCGGAGGGCATCGAGGTCGACACGGTCGACCCGTTCAACGAACCCAACACCCCCTACTGGGGCACCACTCTGGGCGCGGACGGCGAACCCGTCGGCGGCCGGCAGGAAGGGGCCCACATGGGTCCCGAGCTCCAGCGCGAGGTCCTGCGCGCCCTGGCCCCAGCGCTGAAGAAGGCCAAGGTCAAGGCGGACATCTCGGCGATGGACGAGACCAACCCGGGCACCTTCGCCAAGAACTGGAGCGCCTACTCCCCGGCCGACCGTGACCTGGTCGGCCAGATGAACGTCCACACCTACGGCACCGGGCAGCGCACCACCGTGCGCGACCTGTCCAAGGCGGCCGGCAAGCCGCTGTGGATGAGCGAGGTGGGCGGCGACTGGGGCGACGGCCAGGACTTCGAGGACATGCGCCCCGGTCTCGGCCTCGCCCAGCAGATCGTGGACGACCTGCGCGAACTGGAGCCGCGCGCCTGGGTGTTCTGGCAGCCCGTCGAGGACTACGACAACATGAGGCCGGGCGGCGAGTCCGCCAAGGGCGGCAACTGGGGCAGCATCCAGATCCCGTTCAGCTGCACCGCCGAGGACACGCTCGAGACCTGCCCGATCCGGACCAACACCAAGTTCGACACGGCCCGCAACTTCACCCACTTCATCAAGCCCGGTGACCGGCTGATCAAGACGGACGACACCTCCAGCGCCGCCGCCGTCACCCGCGACGGCAAGGGCGCCTCGCTCGTCCACGTCAACCGCACCACCGAGGCCCGCACGGTCACCATCGACCTGTCGAAGTTCCGCGACGTGCGCCGCGGGGCGACCGTCACCCCGGTCGTGACCAGCGCCGACGGCAAGCTCGAGCAGCGAGCCCCGATCAGGGTCGAGGACCGCGCGGCCACCTTCACCGTGCCCGCGCAGTCCGTGACCTCCTTCGCGGTCAAGGGCGTCTCGGGCGTCGCGGAGGACGCCGCCCTGCTGCGCAAGGGCCACACCTACACGCTGACCGGCGTGCAGAGCGGCAAGCCCGTCACCGTCGCGGACAACGGCACGAACCTGGTACTGGGCGCCGAGGCCGGAAGCGCCCGGCAGTGGCGGCTGAGCGCGGTGCGCCACGACGACGGCGTCCGCGACCGTTACGTCTTCACCGACCCGGAGGACGGCACGCGGCTGGCCGTACGCGACGACGTCCCGGTGGCCGAACCCGACCGGGGCGGGCGCGACGCGGCCGCCGAGTGGATCGTGTCGACCACCGGTGACGGCACCTGGACGCTGGTCAACGCCGGCACCGGCCGCCTCCTCGAGGTCGGCGGCCAGGCCACCCACGCGGGCGCGGCCGTCACGACGTGGCCGCCCAACTCCGGCGCGAACCAGCGCTGGACCGTGACGGACGTGACCGCCACGAGCACCGGCTGACAACCACCGCACACGCGGCCGGCTCCGTCCGCACCGCCCCTCCGCGGTGCGGACGGAGCCGGCCGGCCGGTGACCGGAGGAGGACGTATGACCCTGGATCCGCGTGAACTGGAAGTACGCCGCAGGATGGCGGCGCAGGAGCTGTACACGGACGGCGCCCCGGGCCTGGAGGTCCTGACGGAGGAGCGCCTGCGGGGGAAGGAGCTCGCCGACGCCTACAACCGCACCGCCCCCCGGGACGAGGACGGCCGCCGGACGATCCTGCAGGAGCTTCTCGCCTCACTGGGCACGGGGGTGTGGATCGAACCGCCGCTGCACGTCGCCTACGGCAACCACGTGCACCTGGGCGACGACGTCTACGCCAACTTCGGCCTCACCCTCGTCGACGACGTCGAGGTCTTCGTCGGGGACCGGGTCATGTTCGCCCCGCACGTGACCGTCAGCACCACCGGACACCCCGTCCACCCGGACCTGCGCAGGGACGGTACGCAGTTCTCGGCGCCGGTGCGCGTCGAGGACGACGTGTGGATCGGGGCCGGCGCACTGATCATGCCGGGGGTCACCATCGGCCGGGGGTCGGTGGTCGGTGCGGGCAGCGTGGTGACGGCACACGTGCCGCCGATGGTGGTCGTCGCCGGGACACCGGCGCGGGTGCTGCGCGAGATCACCGACGCGGACCGGGAGTGGAGCTACCGTCCGCCCCGGACCCTGCCCCTGCCGGGTGTTAGGTAAGGCGAACCTAACGCCAGATAATGTTCTCTGTGCAACCACCTCCGGAAGCACCCGCTTCCGGCACGCACACACCTGGGAGCGGGCCTTGCCACACACGATCGACGTGACCGGAGACCGGTCGGACACCGTCCCCGAGGACGGCTGGGTCGAACTCGGCTCCCGCGCCGAACTGCGCGACCTGCTGGGCGAGCCCTGGCCCATCGTCATCGACAAGGTCCACGAACGGCTCACGGACGACGACCGGGACATCATGGCCCGCTCCCCGTTCTGCCTCCTGGCCACCTCCGACGCGCAGGGCAACTGCGACGTCTCACCCCGCGGCGACGCCCCGGGATTCACGCACGTCCTCGGTCCCGCCACCATCGCCCTGCCCGACCGGCCGGGCAACCGGCGGGGGGACAGCTTCCACAACATCCTCGACAACCCGCACGCCGGCCTGCTCTACCTGGTCCCCGGCGGCAAGGATGTGCTGCGGGTCAACGGCCGGGTCCGCATCCTCACCGACGCGCCCTTCTTCGACGCGATGGCGCGCAACGGCAGGCGTCCGGACCTGGCGCTGCTCATGGAGATCGACGAGATCTACCTCCACTGCCCGCAGTCCCTGAACCGGGCCGGTCTGTGGAAACCCCAGTCGTGGCAAGCGAGTTGAGTCCGTCGTCCGGCTTCGGGCAGAAGGGGCGACGCGGTCGCCGCCGGTATCCGTGACCCCCGCCTCTACCAGCACTTATTAGGTTAGGCTAACCTTCGCCACGTGAGATCAGGTGAAGACGCAGCCGGTACCCCGCGCCTGCGCGGGCATGAACTGTCGGCGACCGGCGTGACCGTGTCGTACGACGGTGTCGATGTCGTGCACGACGCGGCGGTCAGGCTCAGGCCCGGCGAAGTGACCGTCCTGGTGGGCCCGAACGGCAGCGGGAAGTCGACGCTGCTACGGACCATCGCCCGGCTGCAGCACGCCCGCAGCGCCACACTCAGGATCGACGGCGACACCGACGGCCTGGCGCTGACGTCCCGGGAGTTCTCGCGGTACGTCGCGCTGCTGACGCAGGCGCGCCCCACGCCCGGCGGACTGACCGTGCGGGACGTCGTCGAGTTCGGCCGCTATCCGTACCGGGGCCGCTGGGGGCGGCCGGATCCGGACGGCCCGGCCGCCGTCGACCGGGCGCTCGCGCTCACCGGCGTCGGCCAACTCGCCGACCGCGGCGCCGACCACCTGTCCGGCGGGCAGTTGCAGCGGGTGTGGCTCGCGAGCTGCCTCGCCCAGGAGACCGGCGTACTGCTCCTGGACGAACCGACGACCTACCTCGACCTCCGCTACCAGATAGAACTGCTCGACCTCATCCGCGACCTGGCGGACGACCACGGGATCGCCGTCGGTGTCGTCCTGCACGACCTCGACCAGGCGGCGGCCGTCGCCGACCGGATCACGCTCCTCGAAGCGGGCCGGATCGTCGCCGACGGCCTGCCCGAGGACGTGCTGACGCCGGAACGCCTGACCGCCGTCTACGGCATCCGGATCGACGTCGACACCGACCCCCTGACCGGCCGGCTGCGCACCCGCCCGATCGGCCGCCACCACATACGAACCGAAAGGCTCGGCACCACCTCATGAGACGCCTCCTCCTCACCGCGGCCGCCACCACCGCCGCGGCGCTCACCCTCGCCGCCTGCGGCACCACCGAGCCCGCCGCCGACAAGACGGAGAAGAAGGCCTCCGAGGCCATCACGCTCAAGGACGGCAAGGGCAACGAGGTGAAGCTGGACGGCCCGGCCACCAAGGTCGTCGCCACCGAGTGGAACGTCGTCGAGAGCCTCGTCTCGCTGGGTGTCGACCCGGTCGGCGTCGCGGACGTCAAGGGCTACACGACGTGGGACACCGCGGCTCCGCTGAAGAACAAGCCCAAGGACATCGGCACGCGGGGCGAGCCGAGCATGGACACCGTCGCCTCCCTGGCCCCCGACCTCATCGTCGCCACCACGGACCTGCCGCCCGCCGCCGTGAAGCAGATGCGCGAGGTCGCCCCGGTGCTGGAGGTCAAGTCCGCCGACCGCACCGGCCAGATCGACCAGATGCTGGCGAACGTCGACCTCATCGCCAAGGCCACCGGCACCACGGACAAGGCGAAGACCGTCCGCCAGGACTTCGAGGCGAAGGTCGCCGAGGGCAAGAAGGCCCTGACCGACGCCAGGATGGCGGGCAAGGAGATCGCCTTCGCCGACGGCTACGTCAACTCCAACCAGGTCTCGATCCGTCCCTACACCGCGACCTCGCTCATCGGTGAGGTCAACGAGGCGATCGGGCTGAAGAACGCCTGGAAGGTGAAGGGCGACGAGGCCTACGGCCTCGGATCCACCGACGTGGAGGGGCTCACCGCCCTCCCGAAGGACGTCCAGTTCGCGTACATCGCCAGCGACGAGGACAAGAACAGCACCCCGTTCACCGGCGCCCTGACCAAGAACTCCGTGTGGAAGTCCCTGCCGTTCGTCAAGGCCGGCGACGTGCACCGGCTGCACGACGGCATCTGGATGTTCGGCGGTCCCGGGTCGATGAAGGCGTACATCGACGCCGTCGTCGGCGCCCTGACGAAGTAGCGAGGCCATGGCCGTCACCGCAACCAAGCCCGCGACTCGTCCGTCGACGGTCCCGACGTCCCGGTCGGGCGCGGCCGCGGTGACGGCCGGGATCGTCCTGCTGGTCGCCGTCCTCGCCGTCGTCGACATCACCCAGGGCACCGCCGCCGTCGGACCGGCCGAGGTGTTCAAGGCCCTGACCGGACAGGCCGAACCGGACGACGCGTCCGTCGTGATCGCGTCCCGGCTGCCGCGCATGACCGCCGGCCTGCTGGTCGGCGCCGTCCTCGGCATGGCCGGCGCGGTGCTCCAGAAGGTCAGCCGCAACGTGCTGGCCTCCCCCGACACCCTCGCGGTGAACGCGGGTTCCTACCTGGCGCTCGGGCTGGCCGGCGCCACCGGCGTCTCGCTCCCGATGATCGCCTCCTCCGGCGTCGCCTTCGCCGGCGGCCTGGCGGCGGCGGCCGTCGTGCTCGGCCTGTCCGGCCTCGGCACGGGCACCGTCCGGCTCGTACTCGCCGGCACCGCGCTGATGCTGGGCCTCAACTCCATGACGGAGGGTCTGCTCCTGCTCTTCCCGGAGCAGACCGAGGGCCTCTACCAGTGGAACCAGGGCAGCATCGGCCAGAACGGCTTCGACGGCGTCCTGCAGATGCTGCCCGTCGCCCTCGTCGGGCTGGTCGGGCTGCTGCTGACGGCCCGTCGCGTGGACGCGCTCGCCCTCGGCGACGACGTGGCGCGCGGGCTGGGCGTCCCGGTCCGGGCCACCCGGGTCACGGTCGTCGTGCTGGCCGCGCTGCTGTCCGCCGCGGCGGTCACGCTCGCCGGCCCCATCGGCTTCGTCGGCCTGTGCGCGCCCGCCCTGGTCCGCCCGCTCTCCCGCCGCTTCCGCGGCTTCGCGCGGTCCCGTACGTCCATGCCCGCGGCCGCTCTGACCGGCGCGGCCCTGGTGCTCGGTTCGGACGTCCTGCTGCGGGTCCTGGTGGCGGACGACCGCGCCGTGTCCGTGCCCACCGGCGTGGTCACCAGCCTCGTCGGCGCCGTGTTCCTCGTCGTCATGGCACAGCGGCTGCGGGACACCGCCGGGGCCGGCGCCCCGGACCGGCTGCGCATCCCGAGCCGGGCGGTGTTCCTGGCCACGGTCGCCGTCCTGGCAGCCGTCCTGGTGGGCCTCGTGATCGCCGCCGTGCTGGTGGGTGACAGCAAGCTCCTGCTCGGTGACGTCGTCAACTGGGCGCAGGGGAAGGCCGGGCGGACCGTCTCCTTCGTGCTGGACACGCGGGTGCCCCGGGTGCTCGCCGCGCTCGGCGCGGGTGCGGCGCTCGCCCTGGCCGGCACACTGGTGCAGGCCGTCACCCGCAACCCGCTCGCGGAGCCGAACGTCCTCGGTGTCACGGGCGGGGGCGCGCTGGGCGCCGTGATCCTGGTGACCACCGTGCCGGCCGCGGGCACGTGGGGGATCGCCGGGGCCGCGTTCGCCGGGGCCGGCATCACCGCCGTCCTCGTCTTCGGGCTCGCCGCCCGGGGCGGCTTCCAGCAGAACCGGCTCGTCCTGGTCGGCATCGGCGTCGCCTCGGCGACGGCGGCGCTGATCAGCCTGCTGATCGTGCTCACGGACCCGTTCAACGCGACCAAGGCCCTGACCTGGCTGTCGGGTTCCACCTACGGGCGGACCATGCCGGACGTCGTGCCGGTGGCGGTGGCGCTGGTGGTCGGCACCGGGGTGGCGGTGGCCCGCCGCACCGAGCTGGACCTGATCTCCCTGGACGAGGACACGCCGCGGCTGCTCGGTCTGCGGCTGGCGCCGGGCCGCCTCGGCTTCCTCGTACTGAGTGTGGTGCTCAGCTCGACCGCCGTGGCCTGCGCGGGCACCATCGGGTTCGTGGGGCTCGTGGCCCCGCACGCGGCACGCGCACTCGTGGGCCGGCGACACGTACGGGTCGTGCCGGTCTCGATCCTCCTGGGCGCCACCCTCGTCTGTGCGGCCGATCTGCTCGGCCGCACGGTGATCGCCCCGGCCCAGCTCGGCGCGGGGCTCATGACGGCGGTGATCGGTACGCCGTACTTCCTGTACCTCCTGGTGCGCAGCCGCCGGTAGCCCACTCACCGGCAGTGGTCCGGGCGGCGGTGACCGCACGCCCCGCACGGTGCCGGGACGGACCGTCGGGTGGCCGCCGCCCGGCTCGGTGAGCGAGGCCCTGGAGACCGGACGCGCCGCGCTCGGCCCCGGCACCCGGGAACGGACGGGCCCCGCACCACGACCGGATACGGCCCACCCGCTCCCGGGTCGGCGCGCCGCTCACCGACCAGGGCGCCGCCCTCCCCGGCGCGCGCGGGGCGGCTCCACCCGCTGGAGCCGCCCCGCGCGACCCTGAGCCCTCACCCCGCCCCCGCCCCCGCCTCGACACCGGTGCGCGGGGTGTGATCCGCGCGAACCCGGGCAGCAGCCTCGGCATGCGCCGGACGATCATTGCGGCGCAGAATTCGCTTAGGCGAATCGTGGTGAGGCGACAGAAAGGCGGCAGCGTGGACGACGCGAAGCCTGACGGCAGGTCCGGCCCCCTGGGCCGGGTGAAGATGCCCAGTACGGTCGCGCGCCTGCCGCACCAGGTGCGCGAGGAGCTGTCCCGGCGGCTTGGGCGCAACAAGCGGGCCTTCCGTGAGGAGGACGTCAAGGTCGTCGAGGGGCCGCTGCTCAAACGCGCCGTGGGCGCCTCGGCGCTCGGCAACTGCATGGAGTGGTTCGACTTCGGCGTCTACAGCTACCTGGCCGCCACCCTCGGCAAGGTCTTCTTCCCGGGCGCCTCCCCGGCCGCCCAGGTCATCTCCTCGTTCGCCACCTTCGCCGCGGCGTTCGTCGTGCGCCCGCTCGGCGGCCTCGTCTTCGGCCCGCTCGGGGACCGCATCGGACGGCAGAAGGTGCTCGCCACCACCATGATCCTGATGGCGCTCGGCACCTTCTCCATCGGGCTGATCCCCAGCTTCGCCACCATCGGCATCGCCGCCCCGGTCCTCCTGCTGCTCGCCCGAATGGTCCAGGGCTTCTCCACCGGTGGCGAGTACGGCGGCGCCACCACCTTCGTCGCCGAGTACTCACCCGACCGCCGGCGCGGCTTCCTCTCCAGCTGGCTCGACTTCGGCACGTTCGTCGGCTACGCCCTGGGCTCGGCGCTGGTCACCGTCCTGAACCTGACGCTGACCGACGCCCAGATGCTCTCCTGGGGCTGGCGTCTGCCGTTCCTGATCGCCGGTCCGCTGGGCCTCATCGGCCTGTACATGCGGCTCAAGCTCGAGGAGTCCCCCGCCTTCCAGCAGCAGCTCGACAAGCACGAACAGAGCCTCGCCCAGCAGTCGGCGGGCAGCGAGTTCAAGACCATCATCAGGAACCACTGGCGTCCGCTGCTCATCTGCATGGGCCTGGTGCTGCTCTACAACGTCACCAACTACATGGTCACCGGTTACCTGCCCACGTACCAGACGGAGACCCTGGAGCGCTCCAGCGGCTTCGCCGACGTCCTGGTGCTGATCGGCATGGTGTGGATCGTGCTGCTGATCACCTTCCTCGGCCGGCTCAGCGACCACGTCGGCCGGCGCCCGCTCTACGCCGTCGGCGCCGCCGCCATGATCGTCCTCGCCGCACCGGCCTTCCTGCTTCTGAAGGCCGACGGCACCTGGGCGCCGATCGCCGGGGTCCTGCTCCTGTCCACGCTGCTGGCCTGCTTCGCCGCGCCGAGCGCCGCGACCCTGCCCGCGCTGTTCCCGACCGCCGTGCGCTACGCGGCCATGGGCATCGGGTTCAACTTCTCCGTCGCGGCCTTCGGCGGCACCACGCCGCTGTTCACCGAGGCACTGGTGAACATCACAGGCGACGACATGATGCCCGCCTACTACCTGATGGTGGCCGGCGCGATCGGCCTGGTGACCGTGAAGTTCATGCCGGAGAGCGCCCAGGTGCCGCTCAACGGCTCGCAGCCCATGGTCGGCTCCCGGCAGGAACAGCGGGAGCTCATCACCACCTCGAAGGACCTCTACCGCTTCGCCAAGGAGCGCTCCGAGGCCCGCTGACTCCTCCCGGCGGGGCGGCCCCGGCGCGCGAACCGGAGCGACGCCCCCGACCCCACGGCGACTCCGGCGCAGACCAGGGCGCTGCCCACGGCCTGCGCGGCACCGTAGGATCCCGTGCCGACGAGCGGTGCCGTGCAGGCGGCGGCGACGGGGATCAGGCCGGAGAACAGGGTGGCGCGCTCGGCGCCGATCCGCTGCATGCCCATGTACCAGCACACGAACCCGATGACGGTGACCACCGCCGCCTGCCACAGCAGCGCGCCCGTCTCGACCGCGTCCGGCCGCCGCAGCCACCCGGAACCGTCGGCCAGGACACCTGCCGCCGCGGACTCGACGGCCGCGATCCCGCACACCACGGTGGACAGCAGCCGCGGCCCCAGGGGCCGCAGCACCGGTACGGCCAGGACGGCGAACCCGACCTCGCCGACCAGGGCGCACACGGAGAAGGCGATGCCCGCGCCGTCGGTGCGCCCCCATCCCTGGACCGTGAAGGCGCCCACGGCCACGAGCAGCGCCCCGTACAGCACCAGGCGCTGCGGCCGGCGCCCGTCCAGGAGCGGGACGACGACGGCGACCACCACGGGCGCGCAGCCGACGAAGACCCCGGGGACCGCGGGTTCCGCCGTGCGTTCCGCGGCGAGGACGGCCAGGTTGAAGCCGACCATGCCGACGGCCGCGAGCAGCGCGAGGCGCAGCCACCGGCCGGCACCGAGCGAGCGCAGCCGGGTCGCGGCGCCGGGCCCGGCGAGCGGGACGAGCAGCAGGAAGGCCAGGCCGTAGCGCAGGAACTGGCCGCCCGCGTACGGGTAGTCCCCGAGGAGGCTGTTGGCGGTGAAGGACCCTCCGACGAGGACACAGGCGAGCGCGGCGAGCAGGACCCCGCGCGTGGTGGTGGTGTTCATGACCGCCACGCTAGAAAGCACGGCGGCCCGCCGCGGGGTCCACTTCGTGGACGCCGTCGGGGACCAATCGGCGGCGCCGGCCCTCCCACGGCGCCACGGCCCGCCCTTCACGTGCGTGCGCGGGAATCGGGGGTAGTCGAAACTCCCCGGTGCCAACGCATCGGGACAGCAAGGGATGTGACGGAGAAGTACCGACACGGGAAGGGAATGCCAGTGCGCACCGGCAAAGTAGCGACCGCTGTGGCCGCCATGAGCGTCTCCGCCGCCTTACTGGCCGGCTGCGGCGGCGATTCGGGTGGCGAGAGCACGCCCTTCGAGGGGCAGAGCGCCGACGACATCGCCGCGAAGGCCGTCGAGGCCACGCAGCGGGCGAAGTCCGTGCACCTGAAGGGTGACACCCGTCTGAAGGACGGCAGCACCGTCACCATCGACGTCTCGGTCGACCAGGAGAAGAACTGCCAGGGCACCATCGGAGCCGGTGGGGCCGAGGCGGACGTGCGGCACACCGACGCGACGCTCTACCTGCGCGGTGACGAGCAGTACTGGCTGAACGCCCTGAAGCGGCAGCCCGACACGGCACGGAAGATGGTGCCGAAGCTCCAGGGCAAGTGGGTGAGGATGCCGGCGAACGACGCCACCACCGCCGGGGTCTGCGACAAGCAGGGCTTCATCGCCGCCATGGACGAGGACAAGTCCGACCGCCGGGGCATGAAGCGGGGCTCCACCTCGGAGGTGGACGGCAAGGAGGCCCTGAAGCTCACGAAGAAGACCTCCGCCGGGCAGACACTCGCCCTGTACGTCGCCACGGAGGGCGAACCGTACATCCTGCGGACGACGACCGAGGGCGGCGAGAACCCGGGCAGCGTCACCTTCGGCGAGTACGACGAACCGGTGCGGCCCGAGCAGCCGCCGGCCGGTCAGACCGTCGACCTGAAGCAGCTCTCCGGGGGGCAGCGGGCCTGAGCCGCCCTACCCGCCGCTTCCCGGCTCCCCCCGTTCCCGGTCCGAAGCCGGCCACACATAGGGCAGGTCGTCCGGGACACCGGGAAAACGTGCGGCGTACACGCCGGGGTCCTTGCGCACCAGGGCCGACCGGTGGCTGCGGTGGAAGGCGTCGTCCCCGAGCCAGGGCGGCAGCTCCCCGGCGTCCGCGAGGTCCGGCTGGTCCCGCACCGGCTCGCCCGGGCGGCACGCGGCCAGTCCGGCCACGAGTGAGGCCGCGCAACTGTCCTGGTGCCCCTGCTCACGCCAGACCCGGCAGACTTCCAGGCCGTAGCGGACGAGTGCCTCCTCGTAGCCCGCCCACATCCGCACCGCCGGGTGCCGGCGCCAGCCGTAGCCGGGCACGGTCAGGCCGCGCAGCACCTGGAGCGCCTCGACCCGCTGTTTGCCGAGCCGGCGCCGGTCGAGGGTGAGGGCCGACTCGCGGAAGCCGGGGTGGGGGAGGAAGGTCTGCATGCCGGTCCGCCTCCGTTCAGCCGGGAGACCGGCCGCGGTCGCGCAGCCGGCCGCGGCGTTCGGCGTAGGCGAGGTCGTCGCGCCACAGGCGGCCGGCGGCGGCCCGCATGAGCGGGCGCAGGGCCGGTGCCAGGCGGCGGGCCACGGGGAAACCCGGCCGGTCCGAGGTGGCCAGCACCGCTTCGACGACCGCGGTGCGCGAGCGGCCGTCGCGGTCCGGGCCGAGTGGCGTGGCGTGGCTCTCCACGACCGAGCCGGTGCCCTCTCCGTCGGTGATGCGCATGACGACGGTGCGGGGCTCCGGTGCGGTGAACTCGGCCCGTACGGGGACGACGAGCCGGCCCGCGAGCCGGAAGGACACGTCCACGACGAAGCGGTCGTCGTCCTCGCCGCCGTCCGGGGACTCCCCGGGCGCCTCGACGACGGTGAGGTCCACGAAGGAGTACGGATGGAACCAGGCGCCGTGCCACGGGTCGAGCCGGTTGGCGACGACGTCCTCGGGATCGCAGTCCCCGACCCCGCGCCAGACGGACGTCAGGGCCGTGGCAAGCGGCGGCCTGGCGGGCACGACGGGCGCCGGGGTGGGCGGCTCCTTGCCCACGTCGTCCAGGCGCACCCACACCAGTACGCCGTCGTCGTGGACCGGCAGGGGTTCCCAGCCGGCGAACGAGGTGCCGTCCAGGGCGAGTCCGTGCCAGTGGCAGACCAGCGTGCCGCACCGCACCGGGCTGTCCGCCAGCGGGGCCCCGAGGTGGGGGCACGCGCCGGGGCCGCCCACCAGGCGCCCGCGCGGGTCCCGCCAGACGACGACCTCGACGCCGGCGACCGTGCCGGCCAGCGGGCGGGCGGATCGGAGGTCCGTGCTGGTGCCGAGGACGTACCAGTTGCCCGCGGGGCGTGCCAGGGCGCGCTTCAGTGCCCCCGCGATGACGGCGGGCCGGGCCTCGCGCCAGGTCGGCCGCTGGTGCTGCCAGGGGACGGGGTGGCGGCGCAGACGCAGGGGGTGGCGGCCCCGGCGGGGGCGGGCGTGCCGCGTCATCCGGCCTCCTTCGCGGGGTGGGCGTCGTTCCGGCAGGGCATCGGTGGTGTTCCGTGGCGCCCGGCGGCGCCACGGAACGCCGTGCGGGCGGCCAGCACCCGGGCGAGCCCGTCGGCCGCGACGACCGCGCGCCGTCGGCGGGAGACCGTCGCGCGCCGGTGCAGGACCGCGTACCCGTCGGCCGCGATGGCGTCGAGGATGTTCCGGTAGAGCACGTAGGCGGTGCGGACGCAGGGCCGCGCCACCGGGTCCAGCATCGCCAGTCCGGGCGCGGCCTCGCGGTAGGCCGCCCGGGTGAGGTCCTCCGCCGCCCGTAGCGCGGTGGTGATGCGCGGGTCGTGGCGGCCGGTGCGCCGGCTCCAGGTGAGCAGGGACCGGTCCACGCCGTGCGCGGCCAGCAGGTCCCCCGGGAGGTAGATCCGGCCGCGGTCCAGGTCCTCGCCGACGTCCCGCAGGAAGTTGGTGAGCTGGAAGGCGACACCCAGCGCGGCGGCGTGCGGGGCGGCCAGGGCCCGGCTGGTCACGGTGCCCAGTACGGGCAGCATCTGGAGGCCGATGACGGCGGCCGAGCCGTGCATGTAGGCGCGCAGGTCGTCATAGGTGGCGTAGTCGGTGACCGTGAGGTCGCTGCGCATGGAGACCATGAAGTCGGTGAAGTGCGCCGGTTCGATGGCGTACCGGGCGGCGGTGTCGGCCAGGGCGAGCACCACGGGCTCGCCGGCGGGTCCCAGGCCCGCCAGTGCCTGCCTCAGCCGCCCTTCGAGGCGGGAGAGGGCGGCGGCGCGCTCGGCGGGTGTGGCGTCGGCTCCCAGGTCGTCGACGATGTCGTCGGCCCGCCGTGCGAAGCCGTACAGGGCGTGCACGGCCGGTCTCCGGTCGGCGGGCAGGAGGCGGGTCGCCAGGAAGTAGGTGCGTCCGTGGCGGGCGTTCAGCGTCCGGCACCGGGTGTAGGCGGCGCGCAGCGCCGGGTCGGTGATGCCGGCGGCGTCCAGTTCGCGGCGGGTCATCGGCGTCCGCCCCGCGCCGCCGTACGGCGTACCGGTGATCCGGTGATGCGGGCGGCGGCCAGCTTGCCGGAGATCAGCACGGTCGGCACGCCGACCCCGGGGGTGGTCCCGCAGCCCGCGAGGACCGCGTTGTCCGTGCCCCGCACCAGGTTGCGGGGACGGAAGGGCCCCGTCTGGGCGAAGGTGTGGGCGACGGAGAAGGGCGTGCCCGCTCCGTGCCCCTGGGCGGTCCAGTCGGCGGGCGTCACCAGGCACTCCTCCTCGATGGCGGCGGCGACGCCGTGCAGTCCCCGGCGTTCCAGGGTGGCGAGCAGGCGGTCGCGGTAGCGGGGCGCGAGGTCGCTCCAGTCGCGGGCGCCGGGCCCGATGTCGGTGTTGGGGCAGGGCGCGAGGACGTAGTGGAGGTGGCGGCCCGGCGGGGCGAGGGCGGGGTCCCCGGCGGTGGGGCGGGTGATCAGCAGGGACGGGTCGGTCATCAGGGTGCCGGTCCTGGTCAGTTCGTCGAAGGTCCGCCGCCATTCCGCGCCGAAGGAGAGCGTGTGGTGGGCGAGGTGCGGCCAGGTGCGGGTGGTGCCGGCGTGCAGGACGACGGCGGAGGGCGCGTGCCGCAGTGCGACCGGCCGGCGCGGACGGCGGCCCAGCAGCCGGTGGGCGACGGGCAGGTCGGGGGTGAGGACGACGGCGTCGCAGGGGATGCGCTCGTGGGCGGTGACGACCGCCGTGACGCGGCTGCCGGACCGTTCCAGGCGGGTGACGTCCTGGCCGAGGCGCAGGTCGGCTCCGGCGTCGGTGGCGGCGGCGGCCATGGCGCGGGGCAGGGCGTGCATGCCGCCGCGCGGGAAGTACACGCCGGCCACGGTGTCCATGTAGGCGATGACGGCGTAGGCGGCCAGCGCCCGGGAGGGTGCGACACCGGCGTACAGGGCCTGGAAGGAGAAGACGCGCCTGAGCCGTTCGTCCGTCAGGAACCGTGCGATGCGCGCGTCCAGCCGGCCGAAGCCGCCGACGGCGGCGAGCCGGGCCAGGTCGGGCGTGAGCAGGCCGAGCGGCGAGTCGAAGTTGGCGTCGATGAACCGGCGCATCTGGACGGCGTACAGCTGTCGCAGCCAGGCCCGCAGCCGCCGGTATCCGGCCGCCTCCCGCGGTCCGGCGAACCGTTCGACCTCCGCCTCCATCGCGGCGGCGTCGGTGTGCACGTCCAGTGTGCCGCCGTCGGCGAAGCACGCCCGGTAGGCGGGGTGCAGGGGCAGCAGGTCGACGCGGTCGCCCAGTCGCTCGCCCACGGCGGCGAAGGCCTCGTCGGCCAGCTCCGGCATCGTCAGGACGGTCGGGCCCGTGTCGAGGTGGTAGCCGCCGAGCTCCCGCCGCCCGGCACGGCCGCCGGGCAGCGGGTCGCGTTCCACGACCGTCACCCGTCGTCCGGAGCCCAGCAGGTGCAGGGTGGCCGACAGACCCGCGAGCCCCGCGCCCACGACCACGACGTGGTCGGTGCGTCCGGTCACCGTCCGCGTCATCGCGGGCCCCGTCCCGCGGGCGGCCGGTCCCGCGGCGGTCGGCTGCCGTGGTCGGCGGTGCTGGGGCACATCCCGGGTCCTCTCGTCGTCGGCGCGGCGGCGGGCCGTGCCGGGTACGCCGGCTGCTTCGGCCGGGCGGCGTGCTGCGGGCACACCGCCCGCGCCGGCCGCCGTCCGCCGGAGGCTCGGCGTCATGCCTTCCCCGTCCGCGTGCCGCACGACGCGGTCCGGGCCCTTTCGGGCCCTGCGGTCACCCGCCCGGCGGGCACCCGCCCCGGGCAGTCCAGCGCGCCGTGCGTCCGCGGTCGGCGCGGGGACGGAATACTGCGCCGGAGCCGAGCCGTCGCGCGCTCGTCGCGCACCCCCGGGCGCGGGCCCCTCGTACCCCCGTCGTACGCCCCCGGTCCGGTGCGGCGGGACGGGCCCCGCCGGGTGAGGGAAGGAGAGGCCGTGGTCGAGGCGGACATCGTGATCGTCGGGGCCGGGGCGGCGGGCCTGTCCCTGGCGCACCGGCTCCCGGCCGGCACGCCCCACCGCCCCGGGCCCCGCGTCGTCCTCGTGGCTCCGCCCCCGGGGCCGCTGCGGGTGCCCCGCCGCACCTGGTGCTTCTGGGAGTCCGGGCCGGGCCGCTTCGACCCGGCGACGACGGCGTCGTGGGAGTGGCTGCGGGTGCGGAGCCGGGACGGGGCGGTCGTACGCAGGCATCTCGCGCCCGCGCGCTACAAGATGATCCGCTCGGACGACTTCGAGGCGATGGTGGACCGTGACCTGAAGGACCGGCCGGGGCTGCGGCGTCTGGAGGCGACCGTCGGCACGGTGACCCCGCTGCCGGACGGGACCGCGTGCGTGACGGCCACCGACGCCGCCGGGGCCCGGATCGGCCTGCGCGCCCGCTCCGTGTTCGACTCCCGCCCGCCGGACCGGCCGCCCGCCGCCCGCACCCGCCTTCTCCAGCACTTCCGCGGCTGGTTCGTCCGCACCGAGCGGCCGGTCTTCGACCCGGCGGTGGTCGACCTGATGGACTTCCGCACCCCCCGGCCCGCGCGCGGCCTGTCCTTCGGCTACGTGCTCCCCACCGGCCGGCACACCGCGCTGGTCGAGTACACCGAGTTCGGGCCCGCGCCGCTGACGTCCGCCGAGTACGACGGCGCCCTGGAGGACTACACGCGCCGCGTCCTGCGCACCGGCGGCACGGAGATCCTGTCGACGGAGCAGGGGGTGATCCCGATGACCGACGCCGTCTTCGCGCGGCAGGCGGAAGGCCCCGGCTCCGTCCCCGCCTCCGTCTTCCGGATCGGGGTCGCGGGCGGGGCGACCCGCGCCTCCACCGGCTACACCTTCGCCGCCGTGCAGCGGCAGTCCGAGGCCATCGCCCGTGCCGTGCGCGCCGGCCGCCGCCCGGTGCCGCCGCCCCCGTACCCGGCGCGGGCCCGGCTGATGGACGCGGTGCTGCTGCGCGCGCTGGACACCGGCCGGGTGGACGGCCCCGACCTCTTCTTCCGGCTGTTCGACCGCGTCCCCGTCCACCGGCTGCTGCGCTTCCTCGACGGACGGTGCCGGTGGTACGAGGACCTCGCGGTCGGCGTGCGCACCCCCGTCCTGCCGATGCTGCGTACGGCGGCCGAACTGCCGTGGCTGCCCCGCCGCCGGCCCTGAGCGACCCCCGCCCCTTGGAGCTGCGATGCCCCTGCTGCGCGACGCCGCGCTGACCGCCGCCTTCGACCACGGTGCGGGCCGCTACGACCGCCTCGTCGCGCTCAACCCCGGCTACCACGCCCAGTTGCGCCGCTCCGCCCGCCGGCTGCGCCTCCCGGACGGCGGCGCGGGCCACCGGGTACTCGACCTGGGCTGCGGCACGGGCGCGTCGACGGCGGCACTGGCCGCCGCGTTCCCCGGCGCGGAGATCGTGGGCGTGGACGCCTCGACGGGTATGCTGCGCCGGGCCCGCGCCAAGGACTGGCCGTCGCGGGTGCGGTTCGTGCACGCCCGTGCGGAGGAAACGCGCCGGGCCCGGCTGCCCGGCCCCTTCGACGCGGTCTTCGCCGCCTATCTGTTCCGCAACCTGGCCGATCCCGACGCCGTCCTGCGCGCGGTGCACCGGCTCCTGACCCCGGGCGGCAGGCTGGCGGTACACGAGTACGCGCTCGGCGGCCGGCCCGCCGACCGGCTGGTGTGGGCGGCGGTGTGCCGGGGCGTCATCCTGCCGCTCGGCACGGTCACCGGTGACCGGGACCTGTACCGGCACCTGTGGCGCAGCGTCACGGCCTTCGACACCGCGCCGGCGTTCGGCGCACGGCTGGGCCGGGCCGGGTTCGCACAGGTACGGGTCCTGCCGCTGCCGGGCTGGCAGACGGGCATCGCCCACACCTTCCTCGGCCGCCGGGCCGACGCCGAGACGGGTGCCGCGCGGTGAACGGGGGCGAGGGGACACGGCCTCCGGGCCGGGACCGGCGCGCACAGGCCGTCCGTCCCCGGCCGGGACGGGAGCGGGTGACCGCGGACCCGCCGTCCGTCGCGGTGGTCGGCGGCGGCGTCGCCGGACTGGCGGCGGCGACCGTGCTCGCGGAGCGAGGCGTGCGCGTGGTGCTCCACGAGCGCGAGCCCGTGCTCGGCGGGCGGGTCGCCGGCTGGCCGGTCGCCCTGCCCGGCGGCGCCCGCGCGACGATGACCCGGGGCTTCCACGCCTTCTTCCGCCAGTACTACAACCTGCGGGGACTGTTGCGCCGTGCCGATCCCGCGCTGGACATGCTCACCGGCCTGCCGGACTATCCGCTGGTGCACAGCAGCGGGCTGCGCGACGGCTTCCGCCGGGTACCGCGCACGCCCCCGTGGAGCGCGCTCGGCTTCGTCGCGCTGAGCCCCAGCTTCCGGCCGCGGGACCTGCCGGCGTTGCGCCCCGCCGTGGCCCTGTCCCTGCTCGACGTCCGTACGCGCCGCGTCCACGAGCGGCTGGACGACGTCAGCGCCCACGACTTCCTCGACGCGCTGGGCTTTCCCGCGGCCGCCCGGCATCTGGCCTTCGAGGTGTTCTCCCGCAGCTTCTTCGCCGATCCGCGGGAGCTGTCGGCCGCGGAGATGGCGCTGATGTTCCACATCTACTTCCTCGGCTCCAGTGAGGGACTGCTGTTCGACGTGCCCCGCGAGCCCTTTCCGCAGGCGCTGTGGGATCCGCTCGTGCGGCACCTGACGGGGTGCGGGGTCGAGGTGCGGACGTCCGCCCCCGTCGAGGCCGTCCTGCCCGGTCCGTCGGGCCCCTCCGGTGGCCGTCTGGTGGTCGACGGCGCCGGCTGCCGGCCGTACGACGCGGTCGTGCTCGCTCTGGACGTCGGCGGACTGAAGGGGGTGGTGGGCCGCTCACCGCGTCTGGGGGACGCCGGGTGGCGCGCGCGGGTGGCACGGCTGCGCAACGCCCCGCCGTTCCTGGTCTCCCGGCTGTGGCTGGACCGCCCGGTCGCGCCCGGCCGGCCCGGCTTCCTCGGCACCGGCGGCTACGGCGCACTGGACAACGTCAGCGTGCTGTCCCACTGGGAGGGCGAGGCGGCGCGCTGGTCGGCGCGCACCGGGGGTTCGGTCGTCGAGCTCCACGCCTACGCCCTGCCGTCGACGGCCGTCCGGGAGGTGGAGGAGAAGGGTCTCGTCGACCGGTTGCACCAGGTGTACCCGGAGACCCGGCACGCCCGCGTCGTCGCCGCCCGGCACGAGTGGCGGGCCGACTGCCCCCTGTTCGCCGTCGGGGGGTACCGGGACCGTCCGACGGTCCGCACGCCCGACCCGGCCGTCGTCGTCGCCGGGGACCTGGTCCGTACGGATCTGCCCGTGGCCCTGATGGAGCGCGCCGCCACCTCGGGGTTCCTCGCGGCCAACACCCTGCTGGAGCGGTGGGGCGTGCGGGGCGAGACGCTGTGGACGGTCCCCGACCGGGGCCGTTCGGCACTGCTGCGCGCCCTGGCACGGAGGTTCGGGGCGCTTCGCTGACACCGGCGGCGCGTACGGCGCCGGGGCCCGTCCGGCGTGTCCGTCGTCCGCCCGAGGGCGAAGGCCTCGTGGTCCGTGGTGCCTGCGATCGCGAGGCGCGGCCCGGCACGCCCTCGTGGCTCCGCCAGGTGGGGGTGTCGCAACGCTGCGAGCGCGCCCGCCCGGCGTCGCGAGGCAGGCGGACATCGCCGGACGGGCCCTACGCCCCTCTGCCCGCCGCCGCGCGGTCGGCCAGTCCGCCCGCGCCGAGGGGGCCGGTCGGGTCCGTGGCCCCCTCGGCCTCCAGCCGGGGCAGGTCACGCCGGGTGACGCGCAGGACGACAGGCGGCAGGGCCGTCCGCGCCACCTGGGCGATGCGCAGCCATCCGGGCACGTACACGGCGGCGCGGCGGTGCTCCACGGCACCGACCACCCGGGCGGCGACCTCGTCCACCGGGAGGATGCGGCGGGCCGGAGCGGGCATGTGCGCGCGCACTTCGCGCAGGACCGCGTACCGGTCGGCGTCGCGGATCATGTCGGTGTCGATCCAGCTGAGGTAGGCGATGCCCACGGCGACCCCGTGGTGGGCGACCTCGGCGCGGAGCGAGTGGGCGAAGGCCTCCACGCCCGCCTTGGAGGCGCAGTAGGCGCTCATCATGGGGGCGGCGCCGAGCGAGGCCAGCGAGGCGATCTGGAGATGGTAGCCGGCCGTGTCGACCAGGTCCGGCAGGAAGGCCCGGGCCGTGTGGGCGCTGCCGGTCAGGTTGACGTCGACCACGCGACGCCACTCGGCCGGGTTCGAGGTGGCGAACGGGCCGCCCTCCGCGATTCCGGCGTTCGCCACCACGACCGACGGCTGCCCCAGGCGCCCGCGGACCTCGCCGGCCGCCTCGTCCAGCGCGGCCGCGTCGGTGACGTCGACCTCGACGGCGAGCGCCGGCGTGGGCAGGGCCGCCGCCACGGCGTCCAGCCGCGGCTTCTCATGGCCGAGCAGGGCGAGCCGGGCGCCTCGGCGGGCACAGCCCTGCGCCAGGGCCGCGCCCAGTCCGCGGGCGGCGCCGGTCACCACGACGACGCGGTGGCGGAGGGGGCTGTCCGTCACCGTTCGGTCCGTCACCGTTCGGTCCTCTGCTCGGGGGATGCGGGGACGGAGGCGGGGCCGGTCACTGGCGGTCACCGTTTGTCGCCGGTGCGGTCGCGACGGGTCAGGGCCCGCTGCATCCGCGTCAGGCCCGCGAACCGGTGCTGCCGCAGCGCGGCGCGTGCGGCGTTGGCACCCGGCGCCCCGTGCACGCCGCCTCCCGGGTGGGCGCCCGCGGAGGCGAGGAAGAGGCCGGCCACCGGGGTCTCCGGGCGCCCGGTGCCGGGCACGGGCCTAAAGACGAGCTGCTGGTGCATGGCGGTGGTGCCGCCGTTGATGGCACCGCCCTCCAGGTTGGCGTCCATGGCCTGGAGCGTCGGCGGTGCGAGCACGCGCCGGGCCCGGATCAGCGCGCGGAAACCGGGCGCGAAGCGTTCCACCTGGCGCTCGACGCGGTCGGCCATGATCTCCTGCTCCTCCAGGTCCCAGCGGCCGGTGACGCCCTCCTCGCCCACGTCGCCCCGGACGTCGTGGGGGACGTGGGTGTAGGCCCAGGCGGACTCCGTGCCGCGGGGTGAGCGGGTCGCGTCCGTGGTCGTCATCTGGCCGAACAGCGCGAAGGGGCGGTCGGGGACCTGGTGCATGGCGATCTGGGCGGCGAAGCGGGTCAGCTCGTCGAGACCGTCGGCCAGGTGCACGGTCCCGGCGCGCGCCGCGTCCCCGCACCGCCAGGGGACGGGGCCGTCCAGCGCCCAGTCCACCTTGAACGTGGCGAAGTCCCACTG
Source organism: Streptomyces sp. AC627_RSS907 (assembly GCF_019049165.1). Classification (NCBI taxonomy): domain Bacteria; kingdom Bacillati; phylum Actinomycetota; class Actinomycetes; order Kitasatosporales; family Streptomycetaceae; genus Streptomyces; species Streptomyces sp. AC627_RSS907. The sequence continues at coordinate 1,757 of NZ_JAGMUE010000005.1, read as the reverse complement.
GAAGCGCCGCAGGTCGGCGAGGACCTGGTCCGGCAGGTGCTCCGGGGCGACGAGCTCGCCGTATAGGGCGGGCACGGACACGTCCGCGAGGACGGCGCGCCGGGCGGCGACGGTCTCCCCGCCGGCCGTGCGTACGCCCACCGCGCGCCGGTCGCGGACCAGGACGTGCTCGACGCGTCGCCCGCAGCGCAGGGTGCCGCCGCGGGCGCGCAGCCGGTGGACCAGCGCCGCGGTGAGGGCTCCGGCGCCGCCGACCGGCACGGGAAAGCCGTAGGTCTGTCCGAGCATCGACATCAGCCAGCCGAAGCCGCCGCTTCCCGCGGCCTCGGGCGCGAGGTCGGCGTGCAGGGCGTTGCCGGCCAGGAGCAGCTTGCCGCCCTCGCCGCGGAACTCCTCCTCGCCCAGCCGGCGCACCGGCAGCACCAGGGTGCGCGCCAGCCTGAGCCCGCCCCCGGCGCGCAGCCGCAGAGCCAGCCGGGCGCCGGCCCGGACCGGGGGGAAGGGGGTGAAGAGGGCGTCCAGGATGTCCGCCCGGTAGCGGTCCCACACCCCGTGCAGGCGGTCCCAGGCGGCGCCGTCCCCCGGTGCGAAGACGTCGAGGGAGGCGGCGGTGGTGCCGACGTCGCGGTCGAGGACGGCGCACGTGCCGTCGGTCAGGGGATGGGCCAGCACATGGGGCGCGTGGGCCCAGCGCAGGCCGTGGTCCTCCAGCCGCAGTCCGGCGAGGACCGGGGACGCGGCGGCGAGCGGGTAGAAGGAGCTGAACAGGTCGTTGACGAAGCCGGGCGCGACCCCGCTGTCGTGCCGCACCGCTCCGCCCGGCTCGTGCTGCTCCTCCAGCACCTCCACGCTCCAGCCGGCGTCCACCAGCAGGTTCGCCGCCACCAGCCCGTTGGGGCCGGCCCCGACCACGACCGCGTCAGGCACGCCCGGCTCCCGGCCCGAACGCCACGGATCCGGCCGTGTTCGCCGGGTCGGGCCGGCACTGGTCACCGGCCTGGGACTCGCACAGTTCGGCGAGCCTGGCGAGCATCGCCCGGTGCCGCACCTGGAGGAACGCCTCGAGGCCCACGTTGTGCAGCAGTCCGCCGGGGCCGCGCAACGGGTGTTCGTCCACGATCAGCAGGCACTGCTCGCCCCACGGACGCAGCTCGATGGCGATCCGGGCGGTGCCGAGTCTGCCCGCCTTCGCCTCGAGTTCCAGCTGGGAGCCCTCCACGCAGTGTCTGACGACCGACTCGTTGTTCAGCCGCAGCGGACCGAGGCGCACCTCGTAGGCGATCGTCGCACCGACCCGTGGCCACGGGCCCGACTTGGGGACGACCTTCGAGGGTCCCACCACCCACCGCACGTACAGGTCGCCGTCGGCGAGGACGTCCCACACCGCCCGGGGGCTCGCCTGGATCAACCGATGCCGCACCGCCATGCGTGCCTCCCGTGTCCACAAGCCGTCACTGCAAGGACGCAGCACTGAGTGCCCCGTCCGGGACCGGCCAACCCGGCGGACGGGGCGGAGTGCTCCGGAAAGGGGCTGCATTGGCATGGACCTGACGATGCTGCCTGGCTAAGCTCGACCCAACCCGACGAGAGCGCTCTCAGACTGCGGTTGTTCCACCCCCACCTTGCTGGAACGACGAAGGGCAACTCCCGTGAGACGCAGCAGACTCAGGCACCTCGCCCTGGCCGGCCTCCTGATGGTCGGCAGCTTGACCGCCGTCGGCACGCTGCCGGCCTCGGCGGCCGGCTTCCCCGCCCCC